>JAGLDW010000001.1 GCA_023145395.1 Lentisphaeria bacterium
GGCAGGCCGGGCGCTGGGCCCGACCTGCCGGATGAAAACAGTCTACTTGGCGCCCAGCCTCTCCGCCAGCTTCTCGCCCAACTGACGGCGTTGGTCCGGCGTGAGCACGGCGTGGACCTCCAGCAGGGTGTCCACCGCCTCATGGGCCAATTCGCCGTGGCGCTTGAGACCCTCGTCGACCATGCGGTGGAGTTTGTCCGGATCCGGCTGGTCCTTCTTGACTTCCACCAAGATGGCCAGGACCTTGACGGCCCGCTCCCGTTTGTGCTGAACCATCTGCTCTTCGACCCGGACAAAAACACGATCCCGAATGGCGTGGATCTGTCTTTGCTGATCCTCGGTGGCTTTGAGCTCTTCCAAATGATCGTCGATGAGCCAGGTGAGGAAACGTTTGCCCCGTTCCAGGTCGGGTTCTTGTCGATGGCGGTGGCAGGCGGCCAGGCTCAGTGAGAGAAGGAGGGTGGCGCCAATGGCGACGAGCAGGGGTTTTGTGGTCTTGATCTTCATTTGGTTGCTCCTTTCGAGCGTGGTTTGTCATGTTTGAAAACGTGAAGACAAGACCAATGTGCAGGCTTGGCATGCGTTCTGTTTGTCTCGCATGTGAAGAAGTGTTAAGCGGAGGGTTTGCGGAGGGCTTAGGGCGGCGTTGGGGGACTGGGTTCGGACCTGCGCTCAAGGGTCAATGTCCAGCTCTCCAAGACACCCACGTCGACCGCATAGGAGTCGTTCACAAACAGTACCCAGTCACCGTCCGTGCGGGCATTGAGCAGAACCGCCAGTGGGCTCTCCGGTCGGTAGCGACCGCTGAAGGGCGGATTTCCGTCCGTGATCGACTGCTCGGCCGAGTCGTCGAAGAGGGTCTGGGTGTAGTTGTCGCCGGAGCCTCCATTGTTCGTGCTCAGCTCCACGCAGAAGGACTGACCGTGGTTGTCGTAGCCCAGGAAAATCTCCAAGTCCTGATCGTAGCTGTGTCGGATGTTCAGCTCCAGGTCGACGTCGGTCACGTAGCCGAACACCGGTACGCTGATGACCCGGCTCAAGGACCCCGGGTGACCGCAGCCGGACGAGGTTGTGTTGGCGTCCGGGATGTCGGCTTCGGCTGTGTCCGTGAAGGAAGCGACCGAAGAGATGGCAAGGGTTAGCCGGTAATCCAAGGGCCATCCGCTCCGGTTGTAGACCAGGATATACGCCGGCCCGCCTTCGGGTGCGCCGATGACCGTCTGGAGACCCACGCCGTCTACTTCACTGAGGTCCAGCAGTCCCTGGCTGGGGGGGGATCCGTCCCCCCTGGTGAGCAGGCTCTGATCGTAGAGCGCGATGCCGGCTTCCCCGAGGCTGTGATCGTATTCCAGGGTCACACGCAATATGTCTGCCGGGTCGTCGATTCGATACCAGTCTTGGTCGTCGGCACACAAAGACAGGATTTGGGCCGCATTCTCGGGAAAGCTGTGCTGGGGATCGGAGAGTAGCGTCGGCCAGGGAGGCGAAGGCAGCAAGGTGGCGGTCGCGGGGGAGTCGTTCCGGTTCAGGGTGGTCAGGTCGCCCAGATCGTCTAGGTCACAGGGCGGCGGCTCTTCTTCGGTGAGACGCAGGGAGAAATACTGGGGCCCATCGGCTCCAGTCCGCGCCAAGGCCAGGAGGTAGATCGGAAGGCCCAAAGAGATCTCCATGGACTCCTGCCCTCCACCCCCGGCCCCGGCTTCAGCCAAGAGCAGCATGGGATCATGACCCATCAGCAAGCGAACCGCCTCGGCCGGCCCCGGCGACACGTTTTCCACTCGCGCCCGCACCCGGTTCCCGACAGCCGCGCCCACCAGGTTGCCGGTGTCCACGTGGCCAAGGGTGAACCAATCCTGATCACCGCGACACAGGCTCAAATCCAGCACGACGGCCGCGGTCGGATCCAGCTCGATGCCCGAGGCCGTCGAGGGATCGTCGTTGAATCCCGGCGCGTCCAAGGGCTCGGGGATGCCGGACCAGGCATCGAAGACGTCCTCATCGCAATCCGGATCTGGAGCTGCGTCCGACACCTGAAGCTCCAGATCATAGTTTGAATGCCCGCCGAAGAAGGCGAACACCCGCAGCAGAAAATAGCTTTCGGAGCGGCTTGTGGCGCTGACGGTCTCTTCGCCCTGGCCGGTGGACGAGCCGTCCACCAACCTGCTCATGTCCAGGCTTTCTCCGACCCAAAACGGCCCAAACAGCCCCAGGTCGAGATCCGCCTCACTGAAGCCCCTGACGCTAGCGGTCACTCGGGCGGCGGCATGGGCGTGGATCCGGTAGAAGTCCACGTCACCCTCGCACAGGCGCATGCTGTCCAGACAGGTGACCGCGTGGTTGGCGGCCAGATCGCCCGACGCGACATCACAGCCCAGGGCCACGCCGGAGAGCGGGTTCAGGGGCAGGGCGTTCTCCGGGCTGTCGTTGTCGCCCCCCAGATCGCATTCTTCCTGGTGGGGATGTCTGATCCGAATCGCGTAGTGACCCTCGCCAAGGGATGCGAACAGTTGCAGGTAGTAAACACCATCGGCCGACGCGGTGGAGTCCAGGGGGGGCGATGTTTCCCCGTCGATGAATCCGGTGGCCAACTGGCTTGTCCCGTCCGGCGCGTAGAGGGCCATGGTGGCCAACAAACCCGGCATGCCCGCGCCGTCGAGCAGGACCCGATCGCCTTCGGCCAGGGCCAGGACGAACCAGTCCACATCCCCCGGGCACAGGGTCCCTTCGATGCGGCTTTCCCCTCCGAGGACCGGATACGGCAGGGCAGGCAGTCCGCTGTCACTCTGTTGATCGTTGGGCTCGTGTTCATCCGGAGCACAACGGCAGACCCGATCGAGCGGGTCGCAAAACTCACCCTGCCCGCAGTCGAAGTCCCATGCACAGCGCGGTGCACAGCGCTGGATGTTCCGGTCACAGGCGCTGTCCGGCTCGAGGCAATTCGCTCCATCCCGGCAGAAATCGAAATCCACACAGGCACCGGAGATCACATCGCAGCGAGGCTTGGGATCGGCACATTCGGCGTCGCAACCACATGCAACACAGCGACCGGCGGGAGAGCAGAAGCTGCCTTCGGCCGGACACTCCTCCTCCAGCCTGGGTTCAAGCGGACAGACCTCGATGATCGGGTCCGGCGGCGAGCAAGTCTTTTCGAAACACAAGCCCGGTTCAAGGCCGTCGCTGGAGGTGCAGCCCGGAACCTGGAACCCGCAGCATTGCTGCTCGCTGACGCACAGGCCGACCGGAAAACACAGCAGGCTCAGCGGATCGCAGGCCGTGATCGCCGGACAGGCGGTCGCCTGGCAGGAGATTGAAACCTGGGCGGCCGGCAGGCAGCCTCCGGTGAAGGGATTGCAGCGCTCGTCCCCGCCGCAGTCGGCATCCACTTCGCAAGTGTCCAGATAGCGGTAGTTCGGCTGGCCGGGAATTCCCTCCCAGTTGCCGTGGGCGTGCATGGCGAAGCCGGGCGAGTTCGCACCCAAGGGTACACAGGTGCCCGCCAGGCAGTGCCGGTGGCAAGAACAGTCCAGATCGTTTGCGCAGATTGGCCCCAGGACGCACCCTGAGACATCGAAGGCGTCACATGGTTCTGCGCATCCGATTTCACCGGTCGTGAAGCCGAAAGCAATGCAGTCGTTGCCGGCCAGATTCTGACCGTCGCAGACCTCGGGGAACTCGATCACGCCGTTGCCGCAGTCCGGCTCGAAGGTACAGCCGGACTCGTCGAAGCGATCACAACCCGGGACGCAGCCCAGGCTGCCGCCGGCGTAACCGAGATCCGCGCAGGCAGTTCCGCCCAGGTCGCTGCCGTCACAGACCTCGCCTTCCTCCAGGCGCTTGTTGCCGCATATGGCCCTGTCGGTACAGCCGGACAGAACGAAGGCGTCACAAGTGGGCGTGCATCCGAGCTGACCGGCCGAAAAGCCGTGGTCGGAACAAGTCTGCCCCCCCAGATCCGTACCGTCACAACGCTCGGGCGCTTCCACAAGGCCGTTGCCGCAGACAGGGTCCGAGGTCGTTTCGCCTCCACAGGATGTGACTCCAGCCGCCAGGCACGCCAGCAAGAACAACGCAGCGCCACGCATGGCGGATCGATTTGTCCGGCGGCGACGCCACCGGAATTGCCCCAAGAGCAGCAGCCCGGCCAGAAGCCAGACGCCCGTGAATCCGAACGGAGCGCCCCCGGCTTGAGCACAGCCCCCGCCGGGGGATGAATCCGGTACCTGGGGCTCGGCGATGGTGAAGGGCGCATCGGAGACCACCCGGCCGTTGCCGTCCAGGTAGGCGGCGATGGCGATCAGGCAATTGGAGGATGGTTGGTCGGGAACGATGATCGCTTGGTCTCCCCAGCGAGGAGAGTCGATGTCCACGGTCTGGACGAGCATTTCCCAGGTCTCCCCGCCATCGGTGGACAAAAACAGGGTGACGTCGGAGATCCCCTCCGCGCTCCAGACGATGTGTTCGATGTCGCCGACCACCCACGCTTCGCCTCCGTTCGGGCTGATCAGGCTGATGGAAGCCCTGGGGATGATCTCGACCGTGACGTCATCGTGGGACTGCAAGGCTCCATCGTCGGCGGACAGTCGCAGGGCGTAGCTGCCGAGGGCATCGAAGGTGACGAGGGTCCGGGCGGCCTGGGGGGATTGGAAGGTCGCCGTGCCGGGCCCCGAGAGCTGGGTCCATGTGAGTTCGACCTGCCCCACCGGCAGGCCGTCGTCGCGGACCTCGCCCACAAGCAGGGCGGGAGAACCGAGAGGGATGGTCTGATCGTTGCCCGCCTCGACGACGGGCGAGCTGTTCTCGGCCACGGTCACGGTCAGATCGTCAAAGGCCGCAAGCGCCGAGTCGCTGACGGAAAGTCGCAAGACGTATTCCCCAAAAATCAAAAATTCCGCCTCTGTCTCCGCCTGATTCGTTGTGGAAAAAACCACCGGCCCGGGTCCCGAGACCGTCGCCCAGTGTAGCTGGAGCTCCCCGAACGGAAAGCCATCGTCGTCCACGTTGCCGATCAGAGAGATCGCGGTCGATGGAGGGAGGGTCCGATCCTCACCTGCATCCACCCAGGGAGCCTCGTTGAGGACCACCGATACGGTCAGATCGTCGACCACCACATGCTCGCCATCGCTCGCCTGGAGACGCAGGCCGTAATTTCCCACCAGCCCAAAGGAAGCGCTTGTGTCGGATGAGCTTGGGGCCTGGAAGACGACCGGGGCCGGGCCGTCGAGCTGAGACCAGGTCAGGCTGAGGGCCCCGTAGGGCAGTCCGTCGTCTTCGACCCGGGCTTTGAGATGGGCCACATCGCCGAACAGAATGGTCAGATCCACGCCCGCGTCGATCAGCGGAGGGCCGTTGGCCAGGACTTGAACGACCAGTTCGTCGAGGACGCGATATTCGCCGTCGTCCGCCATCAATTGGAGGCGGTAGTCCCCCAGGGCATCGAAATCGACCTCGGTCCCGGCTTGATCGGGGGTCGAGAAGGTGGCCGTCCCGGGGCCGTCCAATTGGGACCACGCCACCACCAATTCCCCGGTCGGCTCTCCGTCGTCGACAACCTCACCTTGCAAGCGCAGCGACCCGCCCAGCGCGATCATGGCGTTCGGACCGGCCTCGACCCAGGGTGGATCGTTGAGGCGACCCACCCAGAAGTCGCCGGCCGAATCGAAAGCGTAGCTGCCCTCCAGGTTGTCGGTGACCACGATTCGCTCCTGGTCGACCCAGTTGTACATGACCTGGTTGGCACCCCTGCAAGTGGACCCGTGGTGGGCTTCCCAACCCAGGTGGAGCAGGAACCATTCCTGGGCGTTTGTCGCCCAGCCGTTGCGATTGTGGTTGGCACCGCTGGCCATGCCCCCCCAGGCTTCGGCTTCGGAGTGGATGATGGTGTCGACGATTTCGAGCGTGTCCCAACGTCGGATGTCGACCCCTGAGTGGTCCGGCTTGCCGTCGATGAAGTACGCCCCTTGCGGACCGAGGGCCGAGCCACAGCTGGGCGAGTCGGTGGCCCGCGCCGGATCCAGGATTCCGTCGTTGGTTAACAGGTCATAGGCCACGATGGTTCCAGCGGAGGGGCAACCGGACGTGGCCCGGGCCACCGCCCTCGTGAGATCGGCAGACACGCCGAAGCGCCAGATCCCGCAGTCCCAGATGGTGACGAGTTCTTCCTCTCCACTGATGATGTTAACCCTGTAGAGGTAGCGGGAGGTCTCGTACTGGGGCCAGCCGCCCAGGTTGAAGTAGATCCAGTCGTCGTGGGGCCAGTCTAAGGCGCTCTCCGGATGGGCGGTGGCGATGTCCAACTCGGTCCCCCCGTCGATGCTCATCACCGAGATGGTCCCCGATTCCTTGAGGAAGGCCACCCGAGTCCCGCTCGGATTGAGCACCACCATTCGGGCCGGCCCATCGTGGATCTTAATCCGTTCGACAACGACGTTGTCCTGGATTTGGTGTCGATAGATTTCTCCAAACCCGCCATAGAACATCGCGTCTTCGCCGGTCCAATGCACGGTCACCGAAATCCCATCCACGGCAGCGGCCGGCAGGGCCATGAAGGCCAAGAAAAAACAAGGCAGCGTCCATCTCATCATTCTCATCATCATCCTTCTCCACTTCGGACAGGCCCCATCGTGTATTCTCGCCGTTTTCCCGCCCGATGACAATCGCTTGGCCCGAGGGTTGTCATGGGTTCTGTTTGTCAGGCGTGTGAAGAAGTGTTACGCTCCGCGGTCATGGGGGCTTTTTGTAGAGCCATTCACGCTGCCTTTCACCACCCGGATTGCCGGAGTTACCGGATTGTCGACGCGGTTATTTGGGCGATGATCCTGGCTTCGGTGGCGCTTTTTGTCGTCGATATTTCCTTGGGCGTTGACCATCCCTGGGCGCCCTGGCTCGCTTTGGCCGACTGGATCGTGTTGGCTCTGTTCGCCCTCGAAATTTCCGTGCGCATTTTGAGTTTCCAACCTGCCTCGGTGGATTTTTTCAAGCGCTCGATTCTCGGGAACATGCGGGCCCAACTGACCGGTCGTCTGCTCTTTTGTTTGCGGCCCATGAATCTTATCGATTTGCTTACGGTGTTGGCTTTGGTGCCCGCCTTGAGAGGCTTGCGGGCTCTTCGTCTCTTGCGTCTGCTGCGCACGATCGAGGTTTTTCGTTATTCCAATCCCTTTCAGGGAATCGCCCGGGCTTTCCAGGAAAACCGCCTGCTTTATACTTTCGCATTCAGCCTGGTAGGCGCGGCCACCCTCTTGGGGGGCGTGAGTATATTTTTGATTGAACGGGGTGGCCCGGGCGGCATCCAGCATCTCTCCGATGGTTTTTGGTGGGCCTTGGTGACTTTGACGACCGTGGGCTATGGCGACATCACGCCCGTGATGCCCATGGGCAAGATCGTCGGCGCCTTCATGATGATTTCCGGCATGTTCACCCTGGCTTTGTTTGCCGGCATCGTAGGCCGTACTCTCCTGTTGACGGTGCTGTCCATACGCGAGGAGCAGGTTCGCATGAGCAATTACATCGATCACCTGATCATCTGTGGTTATGATCCGGGCGCTCGCATGCTGCTGGACACGGTGCTGCGCGAGATGGATCCCGAGAAGGCCCGGCCCGTAATTTTCGCCGACGGGGAGCGACCGCAGTCCATCCCCAACGAGTTCACCTGGGTCAAGGGCGATCCCACCAAGGAGAGCGAACTGGACAAGGTGCGTATGTCCCA
>JAGLDW010000010.1 GCA_023145395.1 Lentisphaeria bacterium
AAGGCTGGAGCGCCTTCTGTGCAAGTGCGAACTCGCGCGGGGAGCTGGTGGAGGTGATGTCGCCCGTGCAGACGACCCAGTCCGGGGCGAGTTCCTGTGCGTGGGCAAGTGCCTGGGCAACCCGCTCCGTACGGATCCAAGCCGCTCGTCGGAGGAGAAAATTGGCCGAGCCGAGGACGCGTTTGTCGAACAGCGCGGAGAGGGTGCCGGGTGCGCCTCCGAAATGGATGTCGGAGAAATGGACGATGCGCATGCGCGTCTCCGCTTGTTTGTGCGCGTTCGGTCGGCTGCGCGGGTTCGGCTCGGAATCAGGGGGTGAGACTCTTGAGCTCGGCGCGCATGAACTCCTGCCCCGCGGCAGTGCCCGCTTTGTCAAGCTGTTTGCCGATCTGGTCGATATGCTCGTTTCGGATGAGGAGGAACGCCGCGAAGTCGCGGCAGAGTTCCGCAAGAGAGACATCATTCGCTTCGGAGATGGCGGTGAGCAGACTGTGCACATGGATGGCAGTCATGTGCTCCAGGAGCAGTTTCTCCTTGGAGGTCTTCTTGAATGCCTCTCCCTTCAGGTATTTGGTGACCGTTTGCTCAAGTTCGATGCTGCGGGGTCCAATGTAGGTCACCGTCCAACGCCCCTTCTTCCCTGGTAGGAGGATCTTGGCGCCGACTAGATTGTCGCGGCTGTTGTAGATGCGTTCATAGAGGTTCTTGGCGTAGCTGATGCAGGCCTGCATGCCCGTCGCCCATTCCTTTGCCTCCTGGTACTTCGCCCCCATCATTTCGGCGAAAAGGACACTCGCGTCATCGTACTGGTTCGTGCGGCAGCACTCGGTCGCCTGTTCTCTGAGAGTTGTCTGCGCAGCTTGGAACTCGGTCTTTTGGGCGGCGATTTTTTCGGCCTTTTCGCGCTGCTCCTGTTCTCTGCGGTTCCTCTCCGCTTCCTCCTTGGTCTTTCTCTCCGCCTCTTCCCGGTTCCTCTCCGCCGTCTCCGTCAGTTCGCGGGCTCTTTCCGTCCACCGGGTGCGGTCCTCCTCCATGGGCGCCTCCCGTTCGGCCTCGAGATCCGTCTCTCTGTAGGATGCCGCGAGGTCGTTGAACGCACTGTCGTCGGTCGTCGAATGGGTGGAGGCATAGTCTGCGAGAGCTGCCAGGACGGCTTCTTCCGGTTGTCCGTTCGCGATCATCTTCTCGATTTCCTGGAGCTTCTCTTCTCCCTTGTCCTGCTTGGGGCCGCTTGGGGAGTTTTTTGGAGGGGGCTGCATCCCTGGCGAGAGGGCAAGGAGACCGCCTGCAACTGGTCCCATCACAATGACGAACTGCACAAAGAGGCCGAGAAGAAGAACAACCGCAACCGTCAGGGCTCCAGGTATTTTCCTTTTGGCGGTTTGCCCCCCGCCGAGATCGTTTTGGGTTGCCTCGGTGGTGGAAGGGCTCTTGCTCTTCAGTGTTGCGCTTCCCGCCGCGCCCTTGTACTCGGACCGTTTCGGGGCCGGTGACACCGTGCCCCTGTCGGGATCTCCGCCTGCCAGCTCGTTTTGCGACAGTGGGTCAAGGATGTTTGTCGCCATGGGGTGGATCGGCGGTTTGCCTTCCTGCACTATACGCAAGTCGCTCAGCAGTTCGGCCGTGTCTTCATAACGGTGGCACGGGCGTTTCGCGAGCATGATCGTCACAAGATCAGAGATGTTTTTTGGGATGCCATCGACTTTTTGGTGCAGGGGTATGAGTCGTTTCAGAAGATGGTGCTGCGCGATTTCCGAAGGGCCGGTTCCCGTGAAGGGGAACTCTCCGGAGAGCATTTGGTAGAGGGTTGCTCCGAGACTGTAGATGTCGCTCTGGTTGTCTGCTCTCTTGCCCATGAGCTGCTCGGGCGAGATGTACTGAGGCGTGCCATAGATGTCGCCCGAAGTCTCGGCGGCATCGCCGAACCATCTCGCCAGTCCAAGATCCGCCAGCTTGGCCTTGCCGTCGTTGGTCAGGATGATGTTGTCTGGCTTGATGTCCCGATGGACAAGCTTCTTGGTCTCCCAAGCGTAGTTGAGCGCCTCCGCCACATGAAGGACGGTCGCCAACGCCAGTTCGGGCACCATGCGGCCGCTGTGGGTCAGCGCCTCCTTGACCGTGTTCCCCTCGACGTACTCCATGGCAAAGAAGTAGTTGCCATTGTCTTCCCCGACCGCATAGGCCAGGACGATCGAGGGATGGTTGAGTACTGCTGCTGCGCGAGCCTCACGCACAAAATTCTTGATGTAGTCCACATCGAGGGCGTATTGCTGGTGCAGGACTTTGACGGCGGATGGGCGATCAAGCGAGATCTGGTGGGCGAGGAACACTCTGCCCATGCCACCTTGCCCAATGAGGCTGCGGATGATGAAGTCGCCGATCACCGCCCCCGGGGCCAGGGCACTCTCAGGCACAGCAACCGCCATGTTGCAATGCCCGCAGGCCACAGCTTCACCCGGCTGGGAGTTCTCGATGGCTAGAATGCCATGGCAATGACTGCACTCGAAACGCAAGGGCGGATACCTCTCTTTGATATGTGAAACAGATCCTCAATTACTGTATAGTATAGAAAAAAAAGGCTTCAAGGCAACCGTTCCGCTCGTTTTCGGCGAAACTGCGTGTTGCGGAGCGGTCACGAACCACGGTCGAGTTCGTGGTATCCAAGGACAAAACTATGACTCGTATCGCTGTGTATTTGCACCATCCTGAGGTCGAATGCTGGAACTTCAGTCAGGACCATGCCTCTCGTCTGCGGCGTCTGGTTCCGAACTGTTCCGTGACGGTGTGTCGTTCGCAGGCGGACTTTCTGGTGGCGTTGCCCGCAACGGAGATTGCTGTTGTGTGGAGGTTTCGGCAGGAGTGGTTCGACATTGGAGGAAACCTGCGGGTCGTCGCGACACCCGCGGCGGGAAGAGACTATTTTTTCGTCAATCCCCCTCCTGGCGTGGAAGTCTTCCATGGTCAGTTTCACGGCGAACTGATGGCGGAGACTGTCGTGGGCATGTTGCTCGCAATGACCAGGGGCATTCTGAAAGCGGCCGATCTTCAACGGGACACTTCCTGGCCTCGCGCCGACGTGGCTGCGGGGATGCGGTCGCTGCGGGGATCGCATGTCGTGATTCTCGGCTTTGGTTCGATCGGACGCTGGATCGGCCGACTTCTGAAGCCCTTTGGCATTCGCCTCACGGGAGTGTGCCGGACTCGAACGGACCGGGCCGACTTCATGGATGATCTGGACACCGTGCTTGTCCGCTCCGGTCTTGAGCAGGTGCTGCCAAGTGCAGACCATCTGGTCTTGTGCCTCCCCGGGACGGCTGAGACGGATGATGTCCTGAATGTCCGGACGCTTGGACTTCTTCCCCCTCATGCCACGCTATGCAACATCGGCCGTGGCAATGCGGTTGACGAGGACGCGCTGGTCCAGGCCCTGCACGAGGGGCGCTTGTCGGGCGCCTGTCTGGATGTGTGCCGGAACGAGCCGCTACCGTCGGACAGTGTTCTGAGATCCTGTCCGAACCTGTGGATCATGCCGCACGCCTCCGCCATTTCGCCTGCCTACTTGGACTTGTTCGTGGGGGAGTTGGCGACGCGCCTCGCACGCATCCACGCGTGATGGGGGGATGTCTCAGCGCCTTCGCTTCGGCACTGCCCGAATGGCCGGAAAACCTGCTGGGTTGGGTGTGGTGCGCGTGTTCTGCGGAGTAGCGGTGGGAAGCGATTGCCCCGTCTGGATGCCGCGCGCCGCGTCCTGTTCCCCGTCGAAGGAGCTGGCAACCGCTCCGATGTAGCGCGGGAACCGCTCCATGGTGCGCCGGCTCTTGGCCAGACTGCGTTCATGGTCCGGATTAAGGGGGAAGGTGCCGTACCCGAGCTTCCCAAGCGCATCGCAGACGTCCAGTAGCGAGAGAATCTGCAGGTATTGGGATCGGAGCTCGAAACTGTAGGTCCGCAACTGGGTTCGGAATAGCCCCAGACAAGCCTGCGGAGTCCGCAGATACATGGCTTCTGGTTCGGTCACCAGCCCCTGCATTTGGCAGATGACGCTCGCCTTCGCCTCGCCGAGCAGGTCCTCCGCAGCTTCCTTGCGCCGTGTGTCGTAGGCGAGTTTCGCGCACAGGGCGATGAGGCGTGCGCGTCCGGCCGGTTCGTTGCAGAATGGTGAGTTTGCGACGGCGCCAAAGCTGTCCGTGAACAGAGTGCCTCGGTCCCGCAGGGAAATTGCCGCGATGGCCATGCGCCCCGCGTTCGTCGCCATTTCCTTGTCCCGGGTGAACGTGAAAGCGACGTCGAAAGCACCGGCCACCCAGGGATCTTGGGGTGTCGTCTTCCTATTTCGGGCCCGTTTCACGTGCCGTTTCAGGTTTTCCGTTCCGGCTAGCGCCTGGCGTAGAAACGTTGGCCGGGCGAAGCGCTCATAGAGGCCGAAAAGCGCTGTCACCGCGATGGCGTTGGCGGTGAGACTGTCGAAAGGCTGAGCCTTGCCTTCCGGCAGAGTCCGTTTGCAGACAAAGCTGCCGCCCAGTTCCTGCTGTCCGACCAAGTAGCGAGCCATGGCCCGCAACTCGCGGTCGTACCTCTGGGGCTTGTCGGCGGAGAGTTCGAGCAGGGCGAGTATGGCGAGGCCATTCGTCTCGAGTAGCGCGACGGGGCGTGGCAGGGAGATTCGGTCTGTGGGTCTAGAGCGTTCCTGGATGCAGGCGATGTCGCCGTCCTCGTCCACTTGCTTCAGTTCGTCGAGCATGTTCTCCACCATCTTGCGCGCGGTCTTCAGGTAGCGCTTTTCTCCTGTGGCTTGGGCGAGTTTGGCAAGTGCGAGCGCCATGCCGGCATCGTCCGCAGGGGCGGGGGCGCCTGCGGCGGGTCCGATCCAGCCGATGATGTCGGGACGGCATGCGTCCTTCTCATCGCAGTGGGCGAGGATGCGGTCACCGGTGCGTCGCGCCGCGTCAAGCATGGACTTGCGGCTGACATCGTCGTGGAGACGGTGTCCGCGGAACAACGCCACAGTTTCCGCGCCGTCGTGAAAGAAGCTCTGCGTCTCGAACATGCAGACTTTCTGCTTCCCGCGGTAGCTGGTGATGCCGGCCCACCAGCCGAGCTCCTGCCAGCGTTCGTTCTTGACCAGTTCGTCGCCGACTGTGTTGATGCAAAGCCGCTTGCGGTCGTCCGTCATTTTCCAGGACACGAGTTGTTCGGGCAGGAATGCGAAGCCGCTGCCGGGGGAGAAGCTGATGCCAAGCAGGCTGGGGGCGGGCAGTGGTGTCTGCCGGGCGGTGAAGCCCTTGACCGCGCGGGAATCCTGAACCACGTCGAGTTTGAACCAGCGCACATTTGCCCCATCGCATTGCTGATCCTTGGCGTGGGCAAGTGCGGCCCGGAGCGCGGGTTCAAGGCCTTGCCCCGTTCCAAAGGCGACACCTGCCGTCTTGACGCCATCGCTCCAGGAGAGAAAGATACCCCGAGGCTCGGTGTCGAAGGGGACGCCCTCAAACCCGGTGTCCACCCATTCCCCCTTGCGCAGGCTGGCTAACGCCACCTTGCAGAGGATGTCCCCATGCTTGAGGGACAGGTGGACGGGTGTGTTGACGTTGTGGAACCAGGTCTTGGGCACATTCCGAACAGCTTTGTTCTCAGCCTCGGGCGCAGCGGCGCAGAAGAGCGAAACGCACAGCGCGAGAAGCAGAAGTGGATGGAACAGACGCATGGGATGGACCCCTTGTTTGCAGGAGAGGGTTAGACGCGGAACAGGGCGCCCAGGCGGCGTCCCAGGATGGAGGAGGCCACGAGGAGGCTCGTGGCAAGGAATACCATGGTCCAGACTCCGAGCGAGGCGGCGAGCGCCTGCCCCTGGCCATAGAGCATGGATAATTCGTAGATGGCCTTGGTGATCGGGAAGTACACGGAGCGCTGGGCGAGCAGCAGGGAGTCCGACACCTCGAGCATGCTGAAACTGAAGGCGATGATCGCCCCGGCGATCAGGTTTGCCCCGATCAGTGGCATGGTGATGCGGCGGAAGCAGGTCGTCACTCCCGCGCCTAGACTGGCGGCGGCCTCCTCGTAGCTGACGGATGTCTGCTGGAGACCCGCCACCACAGCTCGGACCACGTAGGGGAGACGTCGCACCGCATAGGCGATCACTAGCAGGATAGTGGGATTCGAGACGGGATCCAGGAAGGCGAGGAGGCAGCCCTTGCGGGTCATTGCCAGGTAGCCAAAGGCCAGGACCAGTCCCGGCACGGCCAGAGGAAGCATGGTGAGCACATCGAGAAGCCAGCGCCCCCGCCCCTTTCCACGCACGATCGCATGAGCGGCAAAGACCCCCAGCAGAAGGGCGAGGCTGACGGCCAGGCTGGCGTAGAGGACACTGTTCCGGATGCTGCGCACGGTCCAGCCGTGTCCCAGCGCAGCCGTGTAGTGTGCCACAGTCGGCGCCTCTGGGCAGATCGTCTGGTACCAGCGTCCGGCCACGGACAGTCCGATCACGCCGATATGCGGCAGTGTGCCAAGCAGGACAACTGCACAGAAGGCACCAGCCACCAGCAGAGCCACACCCTTGCTGGGGCGCACGGCGCGGGCGGCGGAACCCGCTTTGCTGACCATCGCGTGGGACTGCCGCCCCACCGCCAGCTTGGCCAGGGCATAGAGCGCTGCGGCCGCCGTCATCATCACCAGCACGAGCGCGTAGGGGATGGCGTTGTCGCCGATTTCCTGGATGCCGTCGAAGACTTGCACGGGGGTGATGCGTCCGAACTGGAACATGAGCGGGGTGCCCAGCTCGGTGAAGGACCAGATGAAGACGAGGGTCCCGCCAGCGAAGACGCCGGGCATGATGAGAGGCAGCGTGATGCGCCGGAAGCGCCGGAAACCCGTGCAGCCACAGTCCGCAGCCGCCTCGAGCAGAGTCGGATCCACATTCGCGAAAGCCGCAACGCAATTGAGGTAGAGAATGGGATAGAGATGCAACGCCTCGATGAGGACGATGCCTGCAAAGCCCCCCCCGAACCAGTCTGGGCCGCCGCCTTTCGGAACGAGGTGAAGTGCCTCCAGGAGCATGTTCGCGGCACCGTAGTGTCCGAAGACTGCCTGCATGCCGACGGCGCCGACAAAGGGGGGCAGAATCATGGGTAGAAGCAAGGCGGCCGTGAGCAGTCGCTTGCCGGGAAAGACAAACCGGTCGGCCATCCAAGCCAGAGGGAGGGCGATGGTCAGGCAGAGAAGAGTCGTGCAAAGCGCCACGGCGAACGCGTTGCGAAGCCCGGCTAGATAGACCGGGTTGCGGAAAATCTCCATGACATATGTGACGGTGAAATGACCCGCCTCGTCTGTCAGCCCCCCCCGCACGACATGCAGAATGGGGAAGAAGAAGAAAAGTGCGAAGAAGGCCAGAACGAGAGTCCGTCCGGCTAGAGAGCCCATGTTTCGGTTCATGTTCGGCATGTCTGTGGGTGGAGTTTCCGGCGATCTGCTGCTTTTGCCGTTGCGCTACAGCCCATATGACCGGCCGTCTCGCCAGGATCGATTCTCGTTTGGGTGCGGACCATCTCGTTAACATACACCCTCCCACGCATCAACGCCCTTCCTGCTCGAAGACATCCTCCTAGCAGTGAACTGGATGGCGAACCGCAAGAGCTCTGGAGGGTGAGCGGTCCGCAAGCCACGCCCATTTTTTTCCGGTTTGAGCGCCCGGTTGCGCCTTCGCTTGCGAGAGCCTCCGCAGGGGACTATGCTGGATCGCGTCTTTTCTGTTCGTGTGTGTGTGAGTGCTCCTCGCGCTTCGGCTGCGGACCGTTGAATACGAGTGCCATTCTTCCACTCGGATGAGGATGCACAAGGCGATCAGCGCACGGAGAGGTTCATGATCTGCAATTCGCCTACACTGCTAGCCTTCATCGTCTGCCTGGTGTCGCTCTGCTTCGGCCGAGCCGCACATGCGGTCGAAGTGCCGAAGCATCGCTCTGCCCGCGATGTGGGGGTTGTCGAGTTCGATGCTCACGAGCTTGAGGTAGGCGCTTCCCAGGCAACCCGGGATGTTGCCGCAGCTATTGAACTGCGAACGAAGTCTGCGGACGATTCCACCACCGTCCGGACCCCGTTCATCCCCATCGAGCCCGGACACACCTACCGGGTTCAAGCCATCCTGAACGTGGTTGCCGCCGACCCGGACACCAGCATCTGCATCTGGAATCGAGAGTATCCGGAGCCACTGGGGCGCCCCTTCACCCCTTATCCTCGCACCCGTGTCTCCGGTCGAGCCGTCAAACCGCACCAGATGGGCATATGGACAATTCGCTCGGTGACATTCGAGGCAAGGCCCAAGGCCGCCAAGCTGCAGGTTTCGGTCGTTGTCTCCGGCGCGGCAGCCATAGTGCGCCTCAAAAAAGTCCGTGTCCTGGACCTCACACAGCTCAAGGCGGTGGGGCGAGGCGCATCGACCCCGGCTCTGGCTCAACTGCGGAAGCAGGCTCGGACTAGACGGCCACTCCTCGACCGCACGCTGGTTTTTTCACGGTCCCAGATGAAATACGGGCTCGAACGCAACTACGGGCGCCAGTGGATCGACAGACCATTGCTGGTCGATCGCGCCTTGCGGGTGCCGCGAAAATTCGTGACGCCCTATCCCAGCTACGCGCGAATCCTCGAAGTCGTGAAACTCTACGGTCTGGACGGCTTGGCGTTCTTTCCCGAAACCAAAGACCGCATGGGCATGTTCGAGCTGACGGACCGCGCCAATGTCGAAGGTGTCCGTCTCCTGCCGGAGTTCATTCCCACCAAGAACCTCGAGGGAAAGCTGCAACTGCTGGAAGCCGCGCTCAGGAGCAAGAGCGCCCTGCGCATCGAGGGGAAGATTCTGATCAGCTCCTACGTTGCCGGGGCACTCACACCAGGCGAGTGGAAGACGATTCTCGATGCCTTGCGGCAGCGGTTCGGAGACTGTTTTCTCTTCCTGCCCGCACTCACGGAGCCGGTGCGGTTCAAGAACGACTACCATGACGGAATCCCCATCGCCGAGGAGGACATCGCCCAGAGCAAGGCCTATCTACGTTCATATCTTGACGTCTGCGACGGCATCTACTTCAACTACGCCGCCGCCTTGAAACGCAAGGATCGAACCTTCGACGACGCGTTCTACCGCGATGTTTTCATTCCGGTTTTCAAGAGTGTTCTCGCCGAACCGCAGTACCATGCCAAGTATTTTGGTCTCAGCGCCTACCACTCCCATTACAACGCCGATCTCTCGCTTGGACTGCAGGAGGATGGCACCAAGACCCTCCGCCGCTCGTTCGAAGCCGCCATGGACGCGCGCCCCGACATCATCATCCTTCCGGAATGGGACGAGGTCAACGAAAACACATGCTTCCGGCCAACCGTGTACAACTCGTTCACCACACAGCGGATTCTGCGCTACTACATGAGCCAGATTCGCGGCACGCCCGCCACGCCGAATCCCAGCGACGATTCGGCGCTGCCGAACCTAGCGCTGAGCTACCGCAAGCTCCTCACCGTTGGCGAGCGCCTGGAACTGGAACTGCTGAACATCCCCGACGGCACTCCTGCCCAGACCTACCGGGCACACCTGCGATTGTTCGACCTGAATGGCCACTGTGTGCGCGAGTTCGAACCCGCAACCTTTCGGAGCGATGAGCTGAAGGATCGCACGTTCGTTGTGCCATCCGAAGAACTTGCCGACTGTGCGGCACTCATTCCAACGCTCTCCATCGACGGCTATGGCGATGGGGAAAGAATGGTTTTCGACCGGGGATTTCACCATATTCAACTCCGCCCGACCTGGAACTGGGACTACAAATGGGTGAAACAACCGCTGCGCGATCTGATCCGACCACAGAGCACCTCGTTCAAGTTCACGAAGGCTTCGACCGGCGCCGATGGCCAAGTTCTGACCGTGTCTGGGACGTTCGCTTGCGCTGAGGATATCGCCCTCGCAGAGGTGCTGGAGGACGACGGTGTGGTGTATGCCGTGGATCCGAGCAACGAGTTCTTCCGCGACAGTGACGACATGGTTCGCCTTTGGATCGAGTTGCGCTCGCTACGCCAGCAGAAACTGACAGGGAATGTGATGGTCCGCGGCGCCTCCTGCACGTGGCGGTTCCACAACGTCATTCTCCATCAGCCCGAGCCGTCACGGAATGCATCGGGGAGCCGGGTCGAGCTGAAGACCCCGGCGAGCTGCCACTTGCGCTGGCTCTACGCGGTCATTCCCAGGGCGGCTGCGGACTCCGCAACACTGCTTTTTGATTTCGACACGTTCCGGACCGAGGTGCCCGTTGCACAGATCCTCCGCAACGGCATCTATTCCGAAACCCACGCGGACGGGCTGACTGTGACAGTGGTCGACTACTGGAAACAGCCGGACATGCCGATGCACCTCAACCGCAAGGAAGTCGCCTTCACGGCTCAGGTGAAACCCGAACTACCCACATCCCAGTTCCACATGCGCATCACGACGACCTCCGGGAAGACGTTTCGCACCGCCCCTCTGCTCGTGCCGACACCGGAGCGTGGCGCGAGCGTCGAACTGCCTGTGTATTCGGACAACAGCGGCACACAAGTGGTCAAGACCGTCCGCAAGATGCGCGTGCCGGATTGCACATTCGAGTTTGTCCGCGACTACGGCACGATCTTCCACACCCCAGCCGGTCGGCCCTTCTGGGCGCATCTCGGAGGCTACGCAGATACCAGTTCGGGGCGTGGCGGCAATGGCGCTGGCGCCTCCGCGACCCTGTTCCGGTTCGGCACTCAAAACTACCCGAAAGACGCACGGATCACTGCGCCTGCCTGGCGAGACGTGGACGGACGGCTTTGCCTGGAGTTCGACGGGGTCGGCAACTACATCCTGTTTCCCCGCGAAACACTGCCGCGACATGGGCCATTCTCGCTGTCGTTCGAAATCCTGCCGCACACCATTGGCAAACCCCAACTGCTCTTCGCACACAGAACCACTCGGGTCAGCTCCCTGATGCTGTACCTGGCTCCGGGAGGAGCTCTCAGAGGCACGTTCGCCGCGCAAGGGCACAAGCACCGGACATTTGACTCGAATCTTCGGGTCAAAGTCGGCGAATGGTCGATGGTCGAAGCCATTTACGATTTCGAGACCCTACGATTTCGCGTCAATGGCCGGGAACAGAGCTTTCCCTGCCACGGCGTTGGCCTCAACATCGGCCTCTGCGTGTTCGGGGGGTACGGGAAGACCAGCAAGCACGAGGATGCACCCGGCAATGCCTGGTGGTTCAAAGGCCTGCTCCGTTCATTCCGCATCCGGCACGATGCAGGATTCGCTCCCCACCCGTAAGTCGCTGGTGCCCGCACTCCGATCTGGAAATCGGATGGCAACGCGCGGAATCAAGTCGGACAACTCGGACGGGTACGGCAGTCGTGTCAGATCTGTCGCATGCGGTCGATCCAGGCGGCGGCGATGTCTGTGGTTGCGCCTGTCTTGAGAAAGATAAATCGAGTGCCCTCGGGCGCATCGCGAATCAACCGCTCGATCTGGTCGTCCGAGAGCCAGGCCAGCACATGCACGGGCCCTTCGTCGCCTCCGAGATGCTCGAGCATCGGATCGAAGCCCTGTTTGCCCAGTTTTGCGGGCACGCGGTTGAACGCGTAGAATCCGGGGATGCGGCGAAAGAGCGGGAACTGGTGGTCCGCATCCGCGCAGCAATGCATGCCCAGTCCCCCAAAAGTCTCCGACAGTTCGACCAGCTCCGGTAGACAGAACTCCTCGAACAGATCTGTGCCAAACGCTCCGCATTCGTCGTTGGAATACCACGGCGGCATCTCGGGCGGAGTCCACACGCCTGGGCATCCCCGCATGGTCATGGTGGGAAACTCCTTCCGCAGCTCCTGGATGAACCGTGTGAGCAACCGGGTGCACTTGGCTGTGAGCCGTTTGACTGCG
>JAGLDW010000100.1 GCA_023145395.1 Lentisphaeria bacterium
TCGGCAAGCTCCCAGTTGACGGTGAGCATTTCGCCGTCGAAAACATCCTCTCCATCTGCGGGATCGCCCGAGAAGTCCTGCACTTGGCTGTCGAAGGCGACGTCTGCAATGAGGTTGTCGGTTTCATTGGTGAGGATCGCCTCGTTGGCGTCGAAGATGATGCTGGCCTGATTGCGGATGACCGTGCCGTCGGGAACATCTGCGGCGGGTGCGATGATGAAGGTGACTCGTCCCTCGCCGATGTGGTTTTCGTCGTTGGGAGGCAGGAATCCCAGCATGGGGTTGGCGGGCGTCTGGCCGGTGGCCGGGTCAATGGTGCGGAGTTCCCAGGAGGCGATTTTCGTCACCGGATCGATGGTGGCGAGGACAAGCAGATCCATGCCATTTTCGAGAGCGATGGTCTTGAAGAAGAACGGCGAGTTGTCGGGAATCTGGATGATGGTGTCGCCAAAGGCGATTTCCCCCAGCCGGAATCGTCTCGGGTCCAGATTGTCGTCCAGCACATCGGTGACGAGAACGGTGGATGCTGGGGCAGTGGCACTGGGCTTGTTCTCGAAAAGAATGGTGTAGTTCATGACCGCGTCCGCCGCGATGGCGTGCTGATCACCAACCCCCTGGGGCCCCATCTTTTCGTTGGGATCACAAGCTGCAACCACCTGCACAGGCGTACCCGAAGGTGAATTCTTAACGGGATCCGGGTCTGGCGCCTCGGGCTTGTCACGCTTGCACTCTTCCGCGTCTGGATTGTTCTTGCAATCCTTGCATTTTTTCGCGCATTCCTCACTTGGACGGAATGGTATGACAGAATTGCGCCCGCGACTGCGGACTTCGCGTTCTTCGGTGCGTCTGGTCTGCTTGGTGAACGACATTGGCGCGGACCAGGCGGCGCCTTGCTTGACTGTGTAGACCAGGACATGAATGGGCTGATCCGCCTGTGGGTTGATGGTCTGGACCCAGGTCGCCACGGGAGCGTTTGCCGGGGTGACGCCAAGGGCGAAGTCGGAGATTAAATCGATTTCATGCGTGCTGCGGGTGACCGCGTTGAGCAATTCGGGCGTATCTGCCCACTCGCCGGATTGCGCATCGTAGTGCAGCGCGTACACCATTTCTCCGCCATCGTTTGGTTCGCGATGAATCCAGCCCACGTACAAATCACCGTCGGGCAGGATGGCGAGATCCGGTTTCGCATCCTCACCAGCCTGGCTGGTCAGGGCGATTGGTTCGCTCCAGACACCACCGACGCGATGGGAGACCCAGATATCGGTTTCGTGGGTGGCATCCACAATTTCGTCGATCGGGCTGTCGATGCTGACCATAGCCGGTGCGGCAGCCCAGACGATCCAGGGCTCGTCGTTCGTGTCAAAGCGCAGCACGGGATTCCGATTGAAATAATCCGCGCCCATGATCTCGGCCTGCGGTGTCCAGGATGTGCCATCGAAGCTGGCCAGTTTCAAGATCGTGCCCACGTCGCGCAGGCTGTTGCCGCTGTCATGCACCCAGGTGGCGAGCACTTCGGAACCATCGGAATTGGCGGCCATGCTGGGGTGGACATCGTGCTGCAGGTCTGCTACGAGCACGTTGGCAGCTTCGACCGGGTGGGCACTGTCCTCGCTGTAGTCGTTGGGCGTGCCGAGGTAGGGTTGCTTGCGGATGACGAGCACTTCCTCCGAGCGCACGCCTCCCCGAGTCTGTGTTCTGGTGATTCGCAGTGTGTCCGGATCCAGCAATTCGCGGGTGAAATGAGGCTCCAAGCCGTCTCTGCTGTAGGTCTTCTTCCAGGTTTTCTCGAAGGAATAGGAAAGAAAGAGCGCCTTGGCACTGGCCTTGAAGGTCAGGCCATACTCCCTGAGCTTGGCTTCGGGCAGAAAACCGACCTTGACGTATCCGGAACCGGTGATGGCGGCTTCCACCGCTCCCCCCGCCAGGGAGGCCTTGCCGTAGGGACCGAGGCGAACGTTCAACTCGCCACCGCCGAAGGAGGGCAGCGAAGGGAAATTGCCGCCTTTCCAGTTAAACTCCAAGGAAGCCAGCGCCTGAACCTCCACTCCCACATCCAGATGGGCCACCCAGAAATCCAAGTCGATGGCGGGGATCTTGCCAGTGCCTCCACCTTCGAACTTGAGATTGGCGGCATCGAATCCCCAATCGGGAGACTGACCCTCTTCGCACACCACAATCCAGTTGGCTGCCAACCCAACGCTGCCGCCAAAAGTCATGTTCTTGCCAATCTCGAGTTTCACCCCGTCTGGAGTACTCGCTGCGCCGGCTGTTTCGCCTAGCTTGCCAGTGATACTGACTTTGCAGTCCTCGAGTTTTCCCGCCAGCGAACCAGTGATCTTGTAGCCGTAGCGTCCGCCAATCAGAGGAATGGCTTTGGGAAGAGAAACCCCTTTCTTGAAGTCAAAGGCAAG
>JAGLDW010001000.1 GCA_023145395.1 Lentisphaeria bacterium
GTTTCCGGATCCCAGTCCACCGCTCCGTACTGAGCCACGCCGCCGCAAAGAAGGCTGTCGTAGGCGTCGCCACTGTTGTAGTGCCAGAACTCGTACGGATATGCCACAAAACCCGCCCGCTTCATAATGGCTGTGATCTCTTCGCGGTTTCGCTTTGCCGCAGAGGGGATGAAGGGCGAATCCATCGGCGTCCGCTCGCTCATCTCAAGGTATGGTCCCCCGCGGTCGATCTCCTGTCCCGTCGCCCGCTCCAACACCGAGATGTCGATCGCACTCCCAGACATGTGTGTGCCGATCTTTGGCATTTGAGCTGTCAGCGTCAGGATTCTCTTGAATAGGAATGCCGGATCAAGCTCCTGCCCGTCAAGCTCCCACAGCACTCTTCCGAGTATGGCGTCGAAAATCTCCGGAATCCGCCCAATGTATTTCTGCATTGTGCGGTTTCGGAAACCGTCCTCCACTTTGATCATCCAGCCGCGCTGGTTCATCTCCTTCGCTGCCTTGAGAAACCCGGGAATCTGCCCTTGCCGCAGCACAAACAGCCGTGGCAGGCTCTGTACGTGAGGCCGCGTCGAAAACAGCACCTCCACGCCCGCCTCGTCCGCAACCGGACCTAGCGGGACGAGTTTCTCGCCACACTCCTCCACCGGATGCTCCATCACGCGCATCATGAAGTCGTGGGCCTCGTCCAACTGGCTCGCCCAGTAGGCACGCCTTGCCGCCTCGTCCGGAATTCCCATCGTTCGCTCCTTGCTCTTCCATAGACCACCAAGACGAATCGAGCACACGCGCCCTTGTCTGTTGACTAGAACGTACGACGAGCGAGCCGAACCGCAAATGGCAGTGGCGCGGGTGGGTGGTATGTTGTCTGTTCGTTTTCCGGCAGTGGCACGTGGTTCCTGTGCGCCACTCCTTCATTCTCAAGGCAGAACTCATGCTTCGTGCGAAACTGACACCACTGAATATCTTGTGCGCCGTCTCGCTGGCGGCGTTCGGCACCGTGGTGATTTTGCTGATTGTGTCGGATCTCGCCTACCTTCGGGGGCGGGGCATGGGGCTGGGGGACGTGCTCGGTCTCCTGCGCGATCCGAGCGTGCTGCGCGCTATGCGCATGAGTGTGGCCACCTCCCTGACGACCTTGGTCCTGATTCTTCTCACGGCGGTGCCGGTTGGCTATGCACTGAGCCGCTTTTCCTTCCCCGGAAAAGCATTGGCGAACAGCATTGTGGAGGCGCCCATCGTGCTTCCTCCCGTCGTGATTGGGATTTCGCTGCTGGCGTTCTTCAACTTTGGCCCGGGGGTCCCAATCAAGGAGTTTCTGTCTGCGCGCCGTCTCACGCTTGCCTCGGGGTTTGGGATTGTTCTATGCCAGTATCTCGTGTCCGTGTCGTATTGCATTCGCAGTTCGAAGATCGCGTTCGACGGTGTGCCCAGTGGCTACGAGGATGTCGCTCGCACGCTGGGTTGCAGTCAGTGGCAGGCATTTTGGCGTGTGAGTCTGCCGTTGGCTCGCAACGGGATTCTGGCGGGGGGCTTGATGGGCTGGGCACGCGGATTGGGCGTGTTTGGTCCGCTGATGGTGTTCATCGGCACGGGGCCCCGGGTGATGGTCATGCCGACGAAGCTGTGGCTGGAGCTGAGCGTGGGCAATATCGAGGTCTCGGTGGCGATCGCGCTTGTCATGCTGGCCCTTTCGCTTGTGGCGCTGGTCACCGCGCATCGCCTGATCCCGGAGGGCTATGCGCTATGAGCCGCCTGGAACTGGACACACTGTGCGTGTCGGCCGATGATTTTCGGCTGAACAAGGTCTCCTTCTCCGTGGCCGAGGGAGAATACTTTATCCTCATGGGCCGGACCGGAGCGGGCAAGACTGTGCTGATGAAGACCATTTGTGGTTTTCTCCGCCCCGACTCGGGGCAGATCCGCCTTGGCGGCGAGAGGGTGGACGCGCTGGAACCCGAGCGACGAGGCCTGGGCTACGTGCCGCAGGCTTCGCAGCTTTTTCCCCACCTTGACGTGCGGGGCAATATCGTTTTTGCTCTCGATCTTCTGGGTGTCCCCGCGGACGAGGCGGCGGATCGTTGCGGCACCATCGCCCAGACACTCAATATCGAGCCGCTTCTGTCGCGCGAGGTCGGGAACCTGAGTGGAGGCGAACGCCAGAAGGCGGCGTTGGCCCGGGCACTGGTGCGGAATCCGCGCCTGTTGCTGCTCGACGAGCCAGCCAGCGCGCTGGATGAAACCACCCGAAACGAAATCTTCGCACTCCTCGAACGTGTCCGGGAGACCTACGGCGCCACGACTCTGCATATCTGTCACGACCGCCATGAGGCGACGCGCCTCGGGGACCGCATCGGGGTGATGACGAGAGGGGAGTTGGTGGCAATTGGGTCGCCCGGGGAACTTGACGAACTGATGGCGAGTCAGATTCATGGCATGGAAATAGATGATACGCTTGCGCCAAATGCCTCGGAAACCTGTTGAAAAGGGATAGAACGAGTATGTCTGCAAAGAGCAAGAAATACCTGCCTCTGTTGGCTGTTCCCGTGTTGGCGGTGCTGGTGTGGGTTGTCGCGCCCCGGCGCGCCGCAACGAACGAGGATGCCGCACTGCTTTGCCATGTCGGAGGCACGATGACCCCCGTGTTCGAGGAGCTTGCCCGCGCATACGGGCTGCGCAGCGGGAAAACGGTGGACATCACGTCCGCGGGATCGGGAGAACTGCTCGCCACCATCGACATGCGCCGCGAGGGGGATCTCTATGCTTCCCACGATCCGTTCATGGATGTGCTTATGAAGCGTGACTTGGGGGTGGACGGCTGGTGCCTGAGCGAGCTTGTTCCCGTGATGGTCGTTCCCGAAGGAAATCCCAAGGGCCTGACCGGAATGAAGGATCTCATGCGCGAGGATGTCAGCGTGTGTCTGACGGACTACACCCATTCCACTCTTGGGCATATGCTGCCGTTTCTCTTCGACAAGGCGGGGATCGGTTTTGCCGAGTTCAACGCCAGGAAGAAAGTGACGACCCATCGCAGTGGATCGCATGTGGCGAATTTGGTGGGGATGAAGTCCTTCGACGCGGGGATTGTCTGGCAGGCCGTTGCCCATCTGCGTCGCGAGGTTGTGGATGTGGTGCGCATCGACGATGTGCTGCCCGTGCCCGACGTGGATGCAGTGACAAGCGCGACGGGCAAACGGTACATTCTCGCGCCTGTCAAGGTGACTCTCTGCACGTTGAGCTGCTCTAGCAACATCGACGCGGCGCGGGAGTTCGTCGAGTTCGTTCTGTCTGCGGAGGGAGGCAGAATCCTGACGGACTACGGATTCCAACTGCCCGCCGGAGGCGCCCGCAAGGCGTATGAGAATGGGCAGAAAATGGGGCGCAAGTGAACAAGAAACACGCGATATCTCTGGTGTTCGTCCTTGTCGCGATGGTGGCTTTGATTGTGTTTCTCGCTCCCTCGGCAAAGCCCGAGGGCACGTTGAAATTGTACGCGGGCGCTGGATTGCGGAGAGCTGTCGAGAAGCTGGTGGCCGAGTTCGAGCGGCTCGAGGGGGTCAAGATCGAGCCGGACTACGGTGGTAGCGGCATGGTCCTCTCTCGGGCGCGGGAGGATGATTCCGCGGATCTGTTCATGCCGGGTGACAAGTGGTATGTGCAACGGCTGGAGGAACTGAGCGGGAAGGTCGAGACGACAGCCGTTGTGGCGCGTTTTGTGCCGGTGATTATTGTGCCCAAGGGCAACCCGCGAGGCATCCAGGGCCTCGCCGATTTTCGGCAGGAGGGCCTGACGGTGGGGCTGGGCAGAGCCAAGGCGTGCCAGATTGGACGTCTCACGGACAAGATCTTCGCCAAAGCTGGGCTGAAGCGTGAGACCCTCGCACAACAGGAGTCGCTGACGGTCAATGAGCTTGGAGTGTGGGTGAAGATGAAGACGGTGGATGCGGCCATCGTCTGGGATGCAATCGCCTCGAACATCGCCACTGACGTGGATGTGATCCCCATCGAGGACGAGTGGCGCATCGAGTCCCAGGCCTCGCTGGCCGTGCTCGAGACCGCACCCCATCCCGAGAGTGCGAGGGCATTTGTGGCCTTTGTCACAAGCCCGGAGGGCCGGGGGATTCTCAAAGCTGCCGGCTACACGCTTCCCGAGTAGCATTCCTGAAGTGTAGAGGAGAAAGGATGCGGGGATCCACCACGAAATCCACGAATATGCTCTTTCGGTTCTCGCTCTATGGGTTTCTGAAGAACCAGCGCTATTTCGAGCCCTTTCTCATTCTGATTTTTCGTGAAAAGGGCATGAGTTTTGCCATGATCGGCGTGCTGATCGCCTTCCGCGAAGTGTGCGTCAACGTCTTTGAGATCCCCACTGGCGCCATCGCGGACGTGCTGGGCCGCCGCAAGTCGATGGTGGTTTCGTTTTCCGGGTACATTCTGTCGTTTGCGGTGTTCGCGACCAGTCTGTCGCTGGGCGCTCTGTTCGTCGCCATGCTGCTGTTTGCCGTGGGCGAGGCGTTTCGCACGGGCACGCACAAGGCCATGATCTTCGACTGGCTGGAGCGCGAGGGACGAGGTGCCGAAAAAACCGCCGTCTACGGCTACACACGCTCCTGGAGCAAGAAGGGGTCTGCGCTCTGTGTGGTGATCTCGGCCATCATCGTATGGTTTTCGGACACCTACACGGGCGTTTTCTGGATGTGCCTGCTTCCCTATGTGGCGAACGTGATCAACCTCTGGACCTATCCCGCCTACTTGGACGGGGATGTGGAGAAGCATTTCGCGCTGGCACCTGTCGTGCGTAAACTTCGGAAGGCTGTGAAAACGGCCATTCAGCGTCCGCATCTGCGTCGCATTCTGCTGGAGGCGATGGGATTCGAGGGATGCTTCAAATCGTCTCAGATCTATCTTCAGCCCTTGCTGCTGGCAAGCGTGGTGGCAGTTCCAATGCTTGTGCATGTGGCCGAGAGAAAGCGGACGGCAGTGCTGGTGGGCGCGGTCTATGCGGTTCTGCATCTCCTCAGCGCCGTCGCTTCGCGGAATGCCAAGCGCATTGGCGGGGACAAGGTGGCTCAGGAGAGGGGGGCGCTCGGGCTTTGGCGCTGCAATCTGGTGGTCTTTGGACTCATGCTTCTCGGGGCGCTGCTGGAGATGCATCCGCTGATGATCGCCTGTCTGGTCTTTCTCGCGGTCCTGCAAAACCTCTGGCGTCCGTTGCTGGTGAGCCGTTGCGCGGACGAGACCTCCCCGGACATCATGGCCACGGTCCTGAGTATCGAATCGCAGGGCAAGGCTATCTTCGTCGTTGTGTTCGCCCCCCTGCTGGGATTCGCGGTGGACTGGCTGGGGAGCCGGGAGATCGACTGCCGTTTCGCTCCCGTGGCCGTGCTCGGCTGCATCGTCTCCGCCATCGCCCTCGCCGCCACCCGCAGAACAAAGGCAATCTGAACCACGGATGGGCACGGATAGACACGGATGGGAACCAAGAACACACAGCAGCACTGCAAACTGC
>JAGLDW010001001.1 GCA_023145395.1 Lentisphaeria bacterium
CTCGGCGCGGGCCGCGCCGAACCACAAGGGCCTGCGCACTCCAAAGATGCTATGCGTCGGTGTCTACACTGAGCCGTAGGCTCTTTGGAGTGCTCAAGCCTGCTTGAGCTTTTGTCCTTTCCGAGGCCTGCCTCGGCCCTCAAAACGAAACTCAAAATGTGAGTTAGGAGTGCCTTCGATGACCAACGCACCCAAGCCAAAAGTCAGCAACATCCGCCGCGTCCATGGCGACGGACTGCACAATGCCTTCACAGACCTCTGCTGGTTCCAGGGGAGAATCTATCTCACCTTCCGAACTTGCCCGGAGGGACACATGGTCCACAACAGCTCCTTCATCCGCATCCTGCGCAGCGAGGACGGGAACGATTGGGAGCAGGTTGGACAGTTCAGCGTCCCGGACCGCGACACGCGAGACCCGCATTTTCTCGTCTTCCAGAACAAGCTCTTCGTCTACAGCGGCGCCTGGCGCGTGGTGGGCGAAGGAGAGGCCCGCAACATCAACGACCATCTGGGGTTCTGTGTGTGGACCGAGGATGGCGACGCCTGGAGCGAGCCCGTCACCCTCGAGGGAACCTACGGACACTACATCTGGCGCGCGGTCGAAGCGGATGGTTGTGCCTACCTCTGCGGACGCAGAAAAAAGGACTTTGTCGAATCGACTGGCCCGGAAGGCGGCGAGATGACCCAAGCCGTGCTCCTCAAGAGCGAGAATGGTCTGGTCTGGCATTTCCACTCTGTGTTCCGGCAGCACTATGGAGATGAAACCGCATTCGCCATCGAGTCGGATGGTAGCATGATCGCCCTCGCCCGCACCCTGATCAACGGTGGGGGAAACGCCTGCCTCTGCCGTGCACGTCCACCCTATCTGGAATGGGCCGAAACCGATCTGGGCCGCTATGTGGGTGGCCCCATGATCTGCAAATGGGGGGATCGAACTCTCATTGGCGGACGCCGAATCGTCGATGGCGTCTCCGCTACTATGTTGTACTGGCTTGTGGACAAACAACTTGTGGAAGCCGCCAAACTTCCCAGTGGAGGCGACAATTCGTATACCGGCTTCGTTCCCCGCGATGATCATCACGGTCTGCTAAGCTACTACTCAAGCCACGAAAGCACCAAGAAAAACGAAGCCAGCATCTACTTGGCGGACCTGGAAGTGGAGTAAACTCTGGCGAGCCAAGGCTTAGTGCGAACTCCGCAATCCATGGGACGGGGATTGCGCAGTTCGCAGGGCATGGCT
>JAGLDW010001002.1 GCA_023145395.1 Lentisphaeria bacterium
AACTCCAATGATACGAGAGCAAAGCCTTGCCCCAACTCTGGACTCAATGGCGTGTCGTTCCAGGCGTCCTCATAGGTGGCGCCCGCGATGTGCTTGACCCGCAGCACGGGCCTGTGCACACTTCGTCCGTTCGCATTGTAGAGCGTCCAGACGTTTTCCTCTTGCGCCGCGAAGAGGTTGGCAAACACGCCGCTGACTTCCGTCGCGACCAGTGGTGTGACATTGTGCGACGCAAAAGCGTCGCGGTGGGCGCACTGGACCTGCACGGCCCGTTTCAGAAAGGCCAGCGACGGCTGGTCCATGTACGGGAGACCGGGTTCGCCGATGCGGAAGACCTCGCCGTTGAAGAACGGGAACTTGAACAGCCACCAATTGCCAGCGTACGGGCGGGCGTAGTGAATGATGTGGAACTGCTTGAAACCGGGGAACGCAAATCGCGGCAGATCGATGAAGTGTGGGGCCAAGTGCTCCTGGTCCGCGCTCCACAGGGCCTGGTACGTGATGGAACCGTCGATGTATTGGCGACTGACTTCCGCCGGTGGGTATTCGGTGTACAGCGCGACGTCCGGCCCGACGGCTTCGCGAATCTGCTTGAGCATCGCCACTTCCCCGGCGTAGGGGATCTGGTAGCCGTTGTGCCCGTGGTCTTTGGCGTGGCATTTCCAGCGGCCGTCCGTCGAGCCGTATTCGTCGATGTAGAGAACCTCTGGCCCGAGGTCTCTGTGGACGCGGCGATAGGTCCGGCTCAAGTAATCCCGCCAGGCAGGGATGTACGGGCACTGGTTGTAGGCATCATATTGCGGAACGTAGTTGGGCGCCCCGTCCGGCTTCGTCATGGCCCATGCCTTGGCGTGAGCACCGGCGAACTTGCCTTTGCTGTTGCTAAGGTATCCATCAAGGTAGAGGCTGACCGGGATGCCTGCATCCTGTGCGCGGCGGATGTTGTTCCGGAAGTACTCCAACCCGCCGACAGTCTCATCGTAGTGGTCATAGTCGCCCCAGTCTCCGTAGGTCTTCGACGATCCCCAGCCGAACAGGTGGACCAAGTCGCAGATTCCAATGTGCGTCATCATCCCGTCGATCAATGGCTGGATCTCGCCGCGCCGCTTGGGATCGGGCAGGTGACTGTAATGGACGTTGCAGGCGAGACAGGCGAACACCTTCTCGAACCACGGTTTGCGTGGCACCGCCGGCTTGAACCAGGTGGCGAGCCACTCGGTGTACGCGGCGAAGATCGCGCGCCAACCGCCCTCGCGCAGAACCAGCGCCGCTTCGGTCGCGGTGAAGCTCTCGCCTGGCGCCAAATCGCGCTCGACGT
>JAGLDW010001003.1 GCA_023145395.1 Lentisphaeria bacterium
TCGCCTCCACGCGCAACTGTCCTCCCTGATAGTAGTTCACGATGATTTCCAGGGTTGCGGACTGCTGCATGCGTCCGGCGAGTTCATGCCGGTAGACCACGTCCGATCCCTTCCCGAAGACCCACCGGTGCGAATTGTATCCGGTCGTGGCGCTCTGCAGCGCGCGGCAATGGTTGGATCCCTCTGCTCTGAAGGGCGCTTGGAAGACATACTCGTTTCCGCGCAGCGCCTCGCCCTCGCCGAGCGAGAGCGTTCCGAACCGGCTGTAGACGGGTTGGACACGTGACAGCGTGATGTTGTCGAAAACCACCTTTCCGCTGACATGCCACTGTCCAAAGCGGAGCCAGGCGTTGTCATCGGAGAGCTGGGCGGGAGTGGCGAACACGTTCGTGTAGTGTTTTCCCGTCTCCGGCGGCACCCCGATGTCCTGGTTGGCGAACACGGGGCCTGTGACGGCCGTGCCACCGCCGGCATTCACGCTGCGTGCATCGAACTGGATGCGATAGACGGCATTGGGCTCGAAGAGGATCGGATCGGACGCCCAGTGGTTCATGTCCTGACCCGTGCCCGTCACGGCGATGGCGGCGCCGTCCTTGGTCCGGAGCCATTCTCCCTTGGGCGCGGAAAATGTCCAGCCGTCGGGTTTGTCCGCGCCTTTGTCAAAGGATGCGTTGGGGACATGAACCGGTTGTGCCATCGTGATCGCGGCCAGTGTCAGGAACAGAAAAAATACCATCTTCATCGTCATCACTCCTCTTAAACTACGCTGATCCGGTCACCTGGAACTGGACTGATGGCGGTCTCGGCGCCAGCAATCCCTCCATCTTCCTGCCTTCGCTCTCCGGCTTGCTCCCCTGTGCGGCCTCCATCAACTCCAGAGCATCACGTGCGTATTGTGATCCAGAGACTCCTGGTCGGCGCTGATGGGATGGATGTTCTTGCAGCCTTCTCGCCGAATCACCATGTGCGGTATCCGGGGAATGGGGGGGCATTTTTTTCGTGGTCCTTGACGGCGTCCTGTTCGTCAACCTGCGCGATCTTTCCGTGCCTGGCGGGTAGATGCTTGATCTCGTAGGCCAGCCAGGCGAGCCACTTGTCATCGCTTTGCTTTCGCATGTCTTCAAGGGCATCCCGTCCGGGTTTGTGGTACTGGAGCATGGAGTTGCCGAAAACGCGCCAGCCGAAGGCGGCATCTTTTCTCTGGCAGCCATCGCCATACGTCCGCAGACCCTTCGCCAATGTCGCCAGCACCTTTGTGCGTGTCGTCGGCTCAAGCACACTGAACATGTGTCCCAAACCCCAGGCTGCGCGCAGGCGGACGGTGACGGACGCCTCGGACTCGACGAGAGCCATCAGATCCGCAGCGAGCTGTTGCTGTTGCGTCTCGGGGAGTTTCAGGCGAAGTCCAACGAGGCCCTCCAGGGCATAGTAACGAAGCTGTTCGTCGTCATCGGAGTTGCGCATGACCTCGCGCAAAGGCGCGTGGACTTCTTCAAGGAGGCCACCTTTTCCCAGCTTGTAGAGTGCACGGGTGCAGACTTCACGCACAGCGTAGACCGCGCTGTCCATGCCTGTCAGGACGTGGGGGAGCGCCTGCTCGCCCATCGCGGCCAATGCCCCGACACAGGCATTTTTCATCTGGAAGAAACCATCCTTCTCAAGCGCTGCCAGGATATGGGCCGGACTCTCCGCTGTATTGACTTTTGCCAAGGCGTCAGCGGCAACCATACGCACACTCGACTCCACGTCCGACAGGCCCTCATGCAGCGTCTTCACCTGGTCGCCCGCCTTCAGCGCCGCCAGTGCCAACATGACCCGCCTGCGCACTAGAACCTGCGGATCCCCGGCCAGACTGGCCACGGTGGCGCCCGACGCCTGAATCCGGCCTTCCTCGATATCCACCAGCGTCTGCAGGCGCAGACGCCAATTCGGACTGGTCAGCGTGTCCGGGTTGGTCGGTTCCAGGGAAAAACGCTCGATGCCATTGCGTGCCCAGGTGATGACTGCAACGGGGCTGACCCCGGCCGCCACGTACTCTTTCCATCCGTCGTCATAGGGGTCCACGGCCCGGACAGTCAGCCGGACGGGAGTGCCTTTGCATTCCTTCATGACAAGATCCAGCGTGGCCCGCTGGTCCTCGACGGCGGCCAACTGGACCCAGATCTCATCGACAATTCCCTCACGCACCCAAGTCTGCCACTCCAGCCGAATCTTCCCGGAACCGGCAATGGGCTGGCTCCACCATGGCTGGACATAGTCCGGCTCATTGGCATCCAGAATGACAGACAGCTTTTTTCCTCTTGAGGCGAGTTCCTGATGCAGTTCGCGCAGGAACGCAGTGACGAACTTGCCGCGACACTGATACCAGTGCTCCTTCTGTTCCGCAGTCAGAGCGTCTTTGCGGAGATCCGTCTTCGGGTAGCGCTTGTTGAACTCGTCGACGATGGGCTGATTGAACCCAAACTCATCCTCGTAGCGAATGCCGCAGTTCTCCACGTAGGTATAGAAATTGATCCCATCGTATCCATAGCGTTCCATGTTCTCGACATAGCGGTCGATGACAGCCTTCCGGGCCTCGGGGTAGCAGAACTCGAGCGGTCCGGGGCCACGTCGCTGACCCCATCTGTCCACAGGACACCACTCGGGGTGTGCAATGCGCAGCTTGTCCTCGAGCAAGTAGGGACAGACAATGCCAATGTCGGGCTGGACGCCAAACTCAAGCAGCCCAGTGTAGAGAAAGATCTCCATTCCGTTGCGCTTAGCCGCAGCGACGGCGGCTTCGTTTATCTTCAGGTTGTTGTAGAGATGATGCTTCCAAACTCCCCAATCGTGTTGGGGGAGAGTCTCCTTCCCCACTTTGAAGTGCTTGTCCCACATCATGGTCTGTCCCCCGCGCCAATACAGGCGCCGGATCCCATACGTCTTACTCATCCACTCCAGCATCGACCCAATGGTGGCGGCGCTGTCCACAGGCTCGCGCTCCCGTCCCCAGAGGTGATCCCCCGTCCCGCAGAATACGTAGGTCGGCGCCAGTCCCTCGTTCTCCGCACGGACCGACAGCCCACCAAGCGCGGAAGCAGCCACCGCACCAACGGCGATGGGACGAAGCAGACTGGATCTTGGAGCGCTTCTCATGGGGTTTCTCATTTTCTTCGTTGCAGGGAGTCAATCCATGCCACGTTCTTTTGGGAGTGGTTGTCTTCAAAGGGTCGGCACGGAAATAACTTTATATTTTGGAGAGAGCGTCGGACGGCTGTGCGCCGCCTCGCCTCGTAGGACTTATACCTTTCCTGTAGTGCTTCTTGATGAGTCGAGTTGAGCCCGAAGGGCAGAGCTCGGCTCGCGCCTCATCAGGAACCAAAATGAACAGCAGCAAAATGTGAAGTTGTTTTCGTGCCGACCCAAAGCACAATATCCCTCTTGCTCCTCTGTTGTACCTCCCCCGCACAATTTTCTCTTGAACAAACCAAAGAGCTGCGGCTCGGTTGGTAGCATCGATGCAAAGCATCTTTGGGTTGCGCAGGCCCTTGTGGTTCGGCGCGGCCCGCGCCGAGATGTCTTGGCACCATAGACCTCATTACGGGACGGCACCCCCCTCTCCGTGTCAGGAAAACAGGTTGTGGCAGTGATGTGTTTTCCTGACAGCACACCTCCTCTCCGTGTCAGGAAAACAGGTTGTGGCAGTGATGTGTTTTCCTGACGGCACACCTCCTCTCCGTGTCAGGAAAACAGGTGTGGCAGTGATGTGTTTTCCTGACAGCACACCCCTCTCCGTGTCAGGAAAACAGGTGTTGTCCAAAGCGCAGTGGGGTTGTAAAGTGAACAGTCCTGCATTTTTTGGAGGACATTATCGTTCGATAACTCCGAATGGATTCTGAGAGATCCACACCGAAGAGTTCGACTGGATCGACAGGAAAAACAGGAAGACGACGAAATGACGCTTCTCAAGAATCAGACGCTGCCATTCTGCGCGATGCTTCTCCTGGCCGTGTCTCTATCCCTACACGGTCAGGACGGCGCCGAGACCCGTGACGACGATGGCGACGGGCTGTCGAACTTGGTGGAGGCTGTGCTTGGAACCGATCCCGCCTTTGCTGAAAAACTCACCCTCGTGGGGCAGGATCCAACCCTGGCTGAAGGAGACCATAAATCGTCGGCGCGCAAGAAGGTCCCGGATATGA
>JAGLDW010001004.1 GCA_023145395.1 Lentisphaeria bacterium
TTCGCCGACCGTTTCGAAGGCGTGGGCGCGAACCTGCTTCTCTACATGGATGTGGACAATGATCTCGCCACCGGACGGGCGAAGGGTGCGCCCGGGACGGACCTCCGCCTCATGTACCACAGTGGCGCGTTCCAGGTGGTTGTGCGCAACACGGCGGTCTGCGCGCGAGACCGGGGACTTCGCGGCCTCGCCATCGGCAACTCCCTCTACTTCTGCATGGATTTCAACCCCCGTCTCGACAAAGACGGTGTCTGTGATTTCAGAGCATATGCTCTCTGTCAAATGGACGCCGATCCGCGTGACAGCGACCCCGGCCACTGGTTCGACGTCAAGGGGGCACAAGTGCGCGACGTGGCCAAGCGTCCGGCGGGCGTGTTTTCCCAGGGCTTGTCCACCAAGGTGGATGCCCGACGTCTTTGGCTGGGATGGCGCGAGGATCTGCAGGCGGCCGACCCGGTGTTTCTTCATCCGGACACGGCGAAAATCACAGGCATGAAGCGCTACAACTTGGCGCTGGAACCCATTGCGGAGTCCGCAACCGCTGCTTGGGAAGCGCCGGAGAGAGGTGCCTGGTATCTGAATGTTCTGCTCCAGGACAGCGCCGTCGGCCGGGAGACGGTGACGGTTCAAGTCGATGGGGAGACGGTCGCCACGCTGGTCGCTGGCGAGAACGATGGGGATCTCGTGCTGTTCGCGACTCGCGAACCCGTGATGCTGAAACGAAAATCCGTGATTCTCCTGACGGCCGCCGCACCCGCCCAGGATTTCCGCATCTCGGAAGCCACCCTGACGCGCAGGCCGATCACCCGGTCCCCCCTCGGTATCCGCTACCTGGAGACGTACTGCCACACACCCACCGGAAGCGGGACGCAGGTCGATGTATGCTTCCTCACCAACAACCCCTGCAAGGGCACAATCCGCTGGGGACGCGATGGCGCGCTGGACCAGACGGTCGAGGAGGAAAAGGGCACCTACAACCACCTCCTGACCATTCCCGGCGTCGCACTTGGGGAAACGTTGCGCGTGCAGATCGTCGCCAAGGATGGGGAAGACCAAGTCGAAAGCGAAGTGCTGACCGTCGTCGCCACGCCCCGACGACTGGAAAAATGCGGAGTCCGCAGAAAACGGATTCAGCTGTCCATCAAGGACATGCTTCCAGGCGACCGTGTGCGTCCGCTCTGGCCGGTGGCCAGTGGCATTCCCATTCCG
>JAGLDW010001005.1 GCA_023145395.1 Lentisphaeria bacterium
CACTGGCCCGACGGTAGCGTGAAATGGGTGCTCGTCAGCACGGTGACACCGAGCGGACGGACAGAATACACCTTCGAGTACGGGCGCAGAGTCTCCACTCCGACCGTGGCACAGCCGATCCTCATTGCGGAGTCCGCAGATGCGCTCGAAATCGACACGGGGCGTCTCCGCGCCCGACTGTCGAAATCGCATTTTTCGCCGCCGGGCGAGCTTTGGGTCGATGGCAAGAAAGTGTTCGCTGGCTCGGGCGAGGGCCTGACGCTTGTGGACGAGCAGGGCAATCGCTTCACGTCCTCCGCAGCCGCCCCCGTCCGCTTCGTCATCGAGGAGCGCGGCGCCATCCGCACAGTCGTCTGTGTCGAAGGGCCGCTGACGGGGCCGAAGGGGAAGCGTCTCAGCTACCGTTGCCGACTCTATTTCTACCGCGACTTCCCCGGCCTGCCCATGGTGGTGCATCTGCTTGGGGACGAGGGCAAGACGATCTTCCCCCCCTCCATGCACCGCATCGACAGTTTCACCATGCCCATGCCGCTCGCCGCGGACTCCGCAGCCGGGCCAGCCCAGCGCATTCTGCACGACGAGGACAACCACTACACCAGCACCGTCGATGGCAGAAAGACTGATCACGCCGGCACCCACAATGGCGTGATGGCAACCCAGACGAACGGGCAGAGTGTCCAGCTTGTCGTCAAAGACTTCTGGCGCCTCTTCCCCAAGGGACTGAGCTGCGACGAAAAAATGCTGACCGCAGAGATCTTTCCTCTGCTACCTGGCGACCAGTATGCCGATGTCACCGATCCGAAACAGCTCACCATCAACTACTACTGGTACCAAAAAGGCGCCTACATGATCCCCTGCGGCACAGAGCCCAGCACGGATTTCATGCTCTATTTCGGCGCTGCGGACTCCGCGACACTCTCCGAGTCCGTCAACGCCACACTCGCCCTTGCGCCAACCCCGGAGCAGATGACTGCCAGCGGCGCGTTCTGGGATCTCGAACCCGAACGCGAGGGTGTCTTCGAGGAGTACGCGTCCTTCGTGCGAAGCGGGCTGGAGAACATCGAGCAGCGCAAACGCAGCGGCCGCTGGTATAGCTGGATGAATTATGGCGACACGTATGGCGAGCGTGGCGTCAACTGGACCAACCAGGAGTACGACCTGCAGTGGGGTATGCTCGTCCAATACGCCCGCAACGGGGATCTCCGCTTCCTGCACACTGCGGAGGCGCACGCCCGGCACACCGCCAGCATCGACCAGATCACCTGGTCTCCCACTTCGTCTCACTTCGGCATCCAGAAGGAACACGCGCTTTGGCATGTGGGAGGCTTCGGCACCCCCCGCATTCCGGGTGCGAAGTACTGGTTCCAAAACGGCATCTACAACACGGGGCACATGTGGAGCCAGGGAACCTACGCGGCCTACTGCCTCACCGGAGACCGACGGCTCAAAGACGCCATCGACCACCTGACGCACTGGATGAGCACGCACTACACCACCTATCTGGAACGCTGGGTGCACCGCAACTACGGCTGGTCCACGCTGGTCATGCTCGGGGCGTATGGAGTCGAGCCGCATCCGCATAGCCTCAACGCCGCCCGTCTCTTCATGTGGAACGTCTGCTCCAAGCAGGATCCTGGCACGGGTGTGTTCATCCACCCCATCGGAGAATGCACGCACCAGCCCAGGCACATGGGGGGCAAGGCGTTCATGAGCGGAGTCGAAATGACCGCTCTCAAATACATGCATCAGCTCGAAGGAAACGAGGCGTACAAGACCGCATTGCTCAAGACCGCCGACTGGATGCACACGCGCATGTGGCATCCCGGCAACGCCGGATTCCAGTACGCCGAATGCACGAAATTCGACGGAGCCAGCTCCTCCTCCGGTGTCAACATGCTTTGTGAAGGCATGGCCTACGTCTACGAACTGACTCGTGACAAACGCTATCTCGAAATGGTGGCCAAACCCCTCGCCGTCAATTTCAGAAAATCGTCCGCCAGCGGCAAGGGATACGCCATGCAGGTCCGCATGACCCCCTTCGCCCTCAGCACACTGGAACGGCTGCGGGTCAAACGCCTCCCAGACGTCGAGGGACCAGCACCAAAAATTCTCTCCGGCAGCGCACTCCACCTGGCGCCGGGGGAACCGGCCAAGCTCTCGCTCACGATCGTCCACGAGAACTACGAACCCATGCGGGCGGAGATCCGGATCACTTCACTACCGAAAGGCCTGCAGGCCAAACCAGACCGCGTGAAGTGGAAGGCCGCGCGCGGCGCGACCACCAGCCCTGTGATCACATTCACAGGCGCGGCGGACGCTGGCGCTGCCATCGAACTCGAATGCCGTGTGGGCAAGCAAGTCTCCACCCGCACGCTGCGGATCGTCCACGCGGAGCAATTGTTTCTGGGCGAGGGAGTCGGGATTGTCACGGCGCCGGCGGATCCAGTCGGACTTGCGCTCAAGGCGCTGGGTTGCCAACTGACCCCACTTCCCGATCTGAAACCGGAAACGCTGGCCCGGTATCGCTCCATCCTCGTGGGTAGCGAGGCGCATGAGAAGCACTACGCAGGGCTGCCTGAGAGTGCTGCGCGCCTAGTCGATTTTGCCAGGTCTGGAGGGCGCGTGGTCTTCATGCAATTCCAGAACACGAGCTACCAACCGAGCTTCCTGCCATTGCCTGTGGGCATGTCCGACAACAAGGGAAGCTGCGCCGTGATCAACAAACCCGACCACCCCGTTTTCAACCATCCCCGCAAAATCGCCACCCTCAAGGGATTGGTCTCCTACGACACACTTACGGGCGTCGATGCGGGCTGGACCATCCTGGCCACCGACAACCGCGGCAATCCATCGATTCTCGAGACTGCGGTCGGGAAAGGACGCATTCTGCTCGTGCAACCGTCCCCCGACCGCTACGTCCTCGGCCTGGAAAAGCCCTTTGGCGAACTCCGCACAACCACCTGCGAAGCACTCCTCCGCAATCTCATAGCCTATCTGCAGGAGGACTGAGACCGCACGCCGTGTTTACCTCCATGGGGCATCCGCCCGAGTAGCGTGCGCGGGCTGTAGCAGCGATTGGCCACCCCGTCGCGAACGGCTCTATTCGCTGCCGAACGAGTGTTTGCTGAGCCCGCCCTTCGCGGTCAGACACACGGCGTGGCGTCCATCCTCGACAGTGCAGGCGACCAAGTCGATGATCGTTCCCTTGATCCGAGACTGGGCAAGGGGGACGCCGGTGTGGTCCAGGAGAAGGATTTCTCCCGACTGGCAGCCAGCTAGGATGCGTCCGGGAGAGGTGTCCGTCTTGGCGAAAGCGACGAGTTTTCGCGCGGCTGAGGGCAGTCTGCGCGACCAGAGGCGCTGGCACTCGCAGTCGAGCGCGACGATGAGTCCGGAGGATGTCGCCGCCAGGATCTCCGTTTTGCCATCCCCGTCGAGGTCTGCGAGAGCGAGGGAGCGCATGTTCCGGGCGGGGATGCGCCTTCCCGGGCCAAACTGGGCGTTGTGCAGGGGCCGGCCCTGCAGATCCCAGATGGTCACCCGATTCCAGAAGCCGTTGATCTCCGAGACCACCTCGTCTTTTCCATCGCCGTTGATGTCCTGGATGAAGAGATGGTTGCGACTCATGGTAGCCCATCCGGTCACGTAGGTGTGACCGGCGGGAACCCCATCGAAGCCTGATCCCGTGACGCGCAACTTGCGGCTGTTGACGATTTTCAGCGCATGTCCGTCGGTGGGTTGGCGAACGATGAGCAGATCGCGGGAGCCGTCCGCAGCGTCGCGCAGCCTGAAAAGTGTGCCCGGTCCCCAGAACGCCGGCAGGCGCTTGATCAGTTCGCCGTGCTCGTCCACCACCTCAAGTGTGCAGGCACCCCCCACGAAACACTGGGTCTTGCCGTCGATGAACACGCCCGTGTTGACTCCGTAGACTCCCGGATGCGCGCTCTTGAACCAGTACTGCTTGGCCGCTTCCCAAACGGCGTGATCCATCTTGGAGACAAATTGCCATTTCTCCTTGCCGTCGCGATCAAGGGCGATGAGTTTCTCGTCTTTGCAGCCGACCAGCAGCAGTTCGTGTTCCGGCCACCAGTGCACGGTGCGGATCGTCCCCGATGTCTGGCACCGCCACAATTCCCGGCCCGCAGGCGTCACGGCGACGATCAACTTCCGACCCGTCGCCACGAGAAACGCATCCTTGCCGGAACCCGCGCGGGTGAGCGAGGCCATGGGAGCACCAAGATCCAGCGTCCAATCCTCCTTCAGCGGCGGCAGAGCTGCGGAGTCCGCAGATTTCTGCGTCGCGGCGACCTCGGGAGTGGGTGCGGTCTCCGCGGAACGGACCATTCCGCGGATCATGGCGAGAGAGTCGGCATTGGGTTTGACGCCGGTGAGACGGTGGATGCCGGGCGCGAGCGTGATGGATCTGGCGTCTGCCAACGGCTTCCCGTCGAGCGTGGCGTCAGGCGTGATCACCGCGGACAGAGCGAGCGTGGTGGTGGGCGCCGATGTCTCGACCACCAGCGTTCCGGTGAGGAAGTTCCAGTCTGCATGGACGGGTTGGTCGGCGACAAGGGGTGCGGGCGCGGGCAGTGTGCGGAGTCCGCAGACAAACAGTGAACCGGCGGTGAGAATCGCGGAGTCCGCGACAATTCCATTCCAGGCGTTCACCATGGCGACGGCAGGTTGCGGAGTCCGCAGAAACGCGGCGGTGGGGGAGATCCGCCGA
>JAGLDW010001006.1 GCA_023145395.1 Lentisphaeria bacterium
CGATGCCTGTGAGTTGCTGGAGACCGCGCTGGACAGGTTGAACCCACGAATGCATGGCGCAATCACGGTCATGCCGCTGCGCAGGACTGCACTCGAAAGCCCCCCGTAGCCATGCCCCAGAACCATCCCCCCGCGCGATAGAGATGGCCGGGATACGAAGGCACCGATCCGCACCCCCCCGAGAGATGTGAATGTCACCTCGAAGACACTCGTCTCCGGTTCTGGCGACCATATCGGACGAAGCTCAACGCCGGAATCGATGGCCAACGTCTCCTCATAGGCTCCACGCCAGAAGTCTGCGAAGTCCGCAGGCTCCGTGTTGGGTGCAGTCAGGCTCTGAAGTTCCTCCAGCGTGTACCCGCAACTGGGGTCGAAGGGAAAGGGGTGTTCAATCATGCTCTCATCCTCTCGGTCGCTACTCGCTCTCCCGCGCGGCCTGCATGGCGGGGGACTCGCCCGGCGGGGAAGTGACACTGAGAAGGTTGCGTCCCCCCCAGGAAATCAGCAAAGCGCCGGTCGGCGCGGTGAGAAGAATGCTCAGAACGGCGACCGCCAGGATCACTTCGCCTGGGCCAGTGGGCATCCCAGCCGCTCGCATGGCGAGAAGGGGCGTGGCTCCGATGGCCGCCTGAACGGTCGCCTTCGGCAAGTAGGACAACCCAGCGAAGAGCCGTTCCTTGCCATTCAGATTGCTCTTCAGAAGACAAAGCTGCACGCCGATGCTTCGTCCCAGCAACCCCAGCACGATGACGGCCGCGCCACCCAGGCCTGCCCTGAGGGCGACGGGTACGTTCACCTCAGCGCCCACCAATGTGAACAGAAGCAACTGCGCGAAAACCCAGATCTTGCCCAGTTTCGACGAAATCTCGTGCGCGGCGTGTTCGCGCCGCTCCAGAATGATGAAGCCGATCGCCATGATCGAGATGAGGGCCGCAAAGGGCAGCATCTTCTCGATTTGATGCTGAAAGTGCAGCAGGACAACTGAGACGCCCAATAGGATGAGCACACGCTTGGTGGCACGGGGGTTGAAGCGATCGAACAGCTTGTACAACGCCACTCCCAGCCCCAAGCCAATGGCGACACCCGTCAACACGGAGATGGGTACGGAACACACCTGCCAGACCACGTTGACGGTGTCCCCCACGTACATGCCGACAAACGACATGCAGATGACAATCGCCACCGCGTCGTCACACGAAGCTCCGGCCAGAACCAGTGTTGGGACAGCCTTGTCAGCTCCGCGCCCCTCCTCGATGAAGCGAATCATGAGAGGAACGACCACCGCTGGCGATACCGCCGCCAGCACACCCCCCAACATGGCCGCCTCCATCCGAGTAAGGCCCAGCAAGGAGGGACCAACCAGCGTCACGACACCCACCTCGCACAGACAAGGCACGAAGGTCATGAGGACGGCGTGCCCACCCACCTTGGCCAACGCCTCGCGACTCACCTCAAACCCAGCCCGCAGGAGGATCACCACCAGAGCGATCAGCCGTAGATCGCTCGCCACGGCGCGGGTCTGTGCGTTCAGCAATCCCCCGACATGGGGACCCAGCATGATGCCCAACAGCAACAGCCCCACAAGCCCCGGCAACCTGGCTTTGCGGACAAGCCAGTCAACCAGCAATCCCAGAATCACAAGTTCAGCAAGGCCAAGAGCCATAGGATCCACCTCATAACGTCTGCAAATTGGAGGTTGTCAGGAGGCTGCAAGGGCGCGTTACAGCAATCATCATGAAGGCAAAATGGAATCAGACTCCAAGAAACCCATCGCTCCAGAACACAGGCTGGTAGCCGTGCTCGTGCATCCAGCGCGCTGTGGTCTCACAACGCTGCCCGTAGTCTGGGAGGTAGGCGCAGTAGTCGGGGTAGAAGTACTGTTCGTGGATCATGACCTCCATCATGTCGCGCCGATGGGGGTCGGATGCGGCCTCGTCCAAGGTGGGCACGATCCGGTCCATGGCACCGGAGTTGATCACCAGATCGTGCTTGACGAACAGAATATCCTCGGCCCAGTCCATCCATGCGTCGCGGCCGGAAAGGTGTTCCGTGGTGGCGCGACCGGCGTAGTAGGAGACAGCCGGCTCGCCGTCGGCGCCCAGACGAAAGTAGCCGCAGAGGCCGCGGACCCCGCGCTCGCGCACGGCTCGGCATCCCTCCCGCGTCGCCTCTCCCCAATGGATCGTGGTGAACGCATTGACGGCCTCTTCGCCCGCGAAGCGCAGGATCTCATTCGTCACGAGATCGAAGTCGTGTGCCACCTCGTCGTAGTCTGCGGCGATATACAGCTTGCTGGGCTCGTTCTGCAGAGCGTGGAACGTCATGCGAAACCAGTCCGCATTGTCCTGCCACTCGCTCTTGTAGGCATCCGGGAATTTCGTGAGATCGAAATCCTCGCATTGGAAGTAGATGTTGCAGTTGACCTTGGTTCCGTAGGTGTCGTGGAGA
>JAGLDW010001007.1 GCA_023145395.1 Lentisphaeria bacterium
TTGAACATGAACGTCAGCATTCCAAGAGTGGCCAGCGCCGGCTTGATCTGTGGGAGGACTACCTGCCAGTAGATCCGGAACTCCGACGCTCCATCGACCCGGGCAGCCTGGATGAGGTCATCGGGGATCGAGATGATGAACTGGCGCATCAGGAAGATGGCGAAGGCATCAATGGCCGACGGGATGACCAGGCCCCAGAGGTTGTTGAGCAAGCCGAACTTTGCCAGAAGAAGGAACCCGGGAATCATCGTCACCTGAGCCGGAATCATCATCGTGGCCAGGATGTACCAGAAGATGAGAGCCTTCGCCTTGAAGTTGAACTTCGCAAAGATGTATCCGAGCAGTGATCCAACGAAGAGCACGGAGATGGTGTTCATGATGGCGATGAACAGGGAGTTGCGGTAGAACAGCAGAAGAGGGAGATCAGGGTCGCCCAGAATCGTGCGGAAGTTGTCCAGCGTCGGGTTCTGGGGCCAGAACGTCGGGGGTATCTGCCGGATCTCAGCACCGGTCTTGAATGCTCCAAGGATCATCCAGACGAAGGGGATCATCGCAACGATCCCAGCGGCGATCAGCACCGCGTAGAGCATTGTCCTGCCAGCGACATGCTTCTGCCGTCCAGCGTATTCGCCGCGATTCCTCTTGTGTCCCTGGGCTGTACGCTCGCGGAGATCGGTCATCTCAATACTCCCAATTCGCCTTGAGCATTCGGGTCTGAATCAGGGAGATCACCAATACGATCGCGAATAGCACCAACGACACTGCCGCTGCCCATCCCATCCGCTGGAATCGGAAGGCGTTCTGGTAGATGTCGAGCGACAGTGCTCGGGTCTGATCCTGGGGACCGCCGGCGGTCATGACCTGGAACAGATCGAACACCTGGAAGGCTGAGATCATTGTGAGAACGGACGCGAGGAGAATGGTGGGTTTCAGCAACGGCAACGTGATGTATCGGAAGGTTTGCCAGGCCGAGGCACCGTCGATGAGCGCCGCGTCTTTGACCGACTGGGGAATGGCCTGAAGAGCAGCGATGAAGATGACGAGGTTGTATCCGATGTCCTGCCATATGTAGGCGACGATGATCGCAAGCAACGCTACGGGTATACCGATGACCACGAGATCGGGATCCGTCGTCCAAGAAATGACGACCAGATGTCCCGTGATCTTCGAAAGCAGCGCGTTGAGAAGCCCTCGCTGCGGGTGGAGTACGAATCCCCAGATGACTGCGACGCCGACGGCGGATGTCAGAACAGGGATGAAGAAGATCGAGCGAAAGAGTGGCTTCGCTTTGTTGTGCACCGACTCGATCATGGCTGCCAATGGCAGCGAGATGGAAAGGTTGAGAGGCACGACGATGAAGGCAAAGAGCAGAGTCACCTTGATCGCTATGTGGAACTGCTGAACGTTCAAGGGTGCTTCGTCTGAGAAATCGAGCATCGCCTTGAAGTGGTCGAGGCCGACGAAGGGGTTGTCTCCACCGAGTCCGAGGAACGGCCCACCCGATCTCCTCGCCGAGTACATGAAGAATCCCAGAGCGAATGCCCAGAAGATCGGCAGAATCCCCCACAGCAGCATGTAGGCGATGGCGGGACTCATCACTCCGGCGACGAACTTCTTCTGGGCACCCTCACGTCCACCGAGGAATCCACGTTTCGGAGGTGCGGGTGTTTCGACAGCGTCGTTCTGTTCCGGGGTGATGATCGTTACCGGCATCGTCTCTTCCCGAGGATCCTCGGGGACCGGACGTGTTCCGGTCCCCGGGTGATCATCGATGGTCCGTACGGTTCTTAGCCGAACGTCTCGTTCGCTTCCTTCTCCATGGCAGCGAGCGCGTCGTCAATCGATTCGTTGCCTTGCAAGACATTGAGAATGTGCGGATACGTGATGTCGTACCACACAAGATCGCGGTCCGGCATGTCTCCAACGTACTGTCCGCTACTGAGCAACTCGAACCACGGTCCGAAGTGCGGGAAGTCCGCCGTCAATGCGTCCTTCGCTGCGCCTTCGCCGTTCGCGGCCAGCGCCGGCAACGTACCGGATGCGGCGTTCCAGCTCGCTGCGTTCTCTGGGACCAGAGCCACGTACTGAACGAATGCCCACGCCGCGTCCTGGACCTCGGAGTTCTTCGAAACGGATAGGCCCCATCCAGAGTCGGCGACAAGAGCCTGAGTGCCACCATCCAGGACGGGCAGCAGCTTGTACTCGGTGACGGCAGCGACTTCGGGGAAGTCGGCGTCGTACTCCGGGACAACCCACGGACCTACGAGGCCCATGGCGCTGGTCTCTTCGAAGTA
>JAGLDW010001008.1 GCA_023145395.1 Lentisphaeria bacterium
CTCGGCCTTCGCATACTCGAGTTCCGTCACAAGCACACGCGTCATGTCCGTCTCCTGAACAACTTCCGTCTACGCTCCCAATCGCCCGAGGAGGAGCATGGATCCCAGGTACGAGATGTAGGCGAAGACAAGCACCAGGCCCGTCTTTTTCCCGATCTTTCCGAAGATCGCCCCTTCCAGAAACACGAGCAGGCAGAGTCCAAAGGCGAAGGGGAGATCGAAGCGAATCAGCAGGGGATCTTGGATGAGCAGGGGCCGCGCCGCGCTTGCGCCGCCGGTCACCAACGCAATGTTGAGCACATTCGCTCCCACCACGTTGCCCACCGAGATGTCATGCGCACGCTTCCGAACCGCGCTGATCGCGGTGAACAACTCCGGCAAGGATGTGCCAAAGGCGACAAAGAGCAGGGAGATCACCGCTTCGCTCACGCCGACGTTCCGGGCCAAACGCTGTCCGAACTCGATGAGCAGATAGGCGCCAATGGCCACAAGCGCCCCCCCAAGGGCAAATCGGGAAAGATGTTGGCGCCACGTTCCCGATGGCTGGCCGTCGAGAACATCCTCCGCCTCGGACTCCGCCTCGGACTCGGGAGCTTCCTCCCGTTCGTCCTGCGCCTCGTGTCGGCACTCCCAGTAGGTGACGGCCAAGTACAAAACCACGCCAAGAAGCAGGACAGCGCCGCCGAGCCGTGTGATCTCGAATGGTGGGGGAACGAGGCGAATCGACTGAAACAGGGGCGTCGGCAGGGCAAGCAGGAAGGTCAGAATCAGAAGCGAAAGCAGAAAGATTCCGCGGACGATGAACGGTTTTCGCCGGATTTTCGCCGTGACGAACAACAGCATGAAGCCCAGAATGAAGCCGCTGTTGCAGATGATGGATCCCAACGCATTGCCCAGCGCCATGTCGCCGGCGCCCTTGAGCGAAGCGGTCAGGGAGGAGATGGCTTCTGGCAACGTCGTGCAGACGCTGACGATAGTCGCGCCGATGATCAACTGGGATACGCCGGACGAGCGGGCCATCCAGACTGCGCTGTCCAGAAACAGATCGCTTCCCTTGATGATGACAAGCAGTCCGACGGCAAAGAAAATAGCGTTGAGGTATGCGGGTGTGTTTGCAAGCATCGGCGCAGGTGTCTCGACTCTATTTCAGGTTTGTCGCGTAGTAGCGCAGGATCTCGTCCTCGCGTCCGAA
>JAGLDW010001009.1 GCA_023145395.1 Lentisphaeria bacterium
TCACTGTCCACCTCGGTCGCGATTTCCTGCCGACGCGGAAGCGGATGCATGATGATGGCGCTGTATTTGAGTTTTTCGAGGTGGTCGGCGGTGAAATGATAGTTGCTGATGTCGAGGTTGGCACTTTCGCCAGGAGCGGAATCCCACTCGTCCTGGATGCGGGTCATGTAGATGGCATCGGCCAGCGGAACGACATGCTCGAAGTCCGTGGTGACTTCGTATTCCACACCGACCGCGTCAAGCTGGGCCAGGATATCCTTGCCGATCTGCAGCGCTTCGGGCGCGACGAAATATTGTTTGACGTTCTTGTAGTGCGTGAGCAGGTAGGCCAGAGAACGGACCGTGCGTCCGCGGGCCAAATCGCCCACAAAGGCCACGCTCTTGCCGGGAATGCCCCCACTCTTCTCGAAGGAACGCTGCAGGGTGTAGATGTCGAGCAGCGCCTGGGTGGGGTGCTGGTCCTTTCCCGAACCCGCGTTGATGATCGGAACGGGACGGGTGGTGTTGCTCAGGAGGAAGGCCACCTTCTCGGCGAAGCCCTGCAGGGGGGTGCGCATGACAATCATGTCGAAGTAGCTGCTGAACGTCCGCATGGAGTCTTCCTGCGACTCGCCCTTCATTTCGCTGGACGTGCTTGCATCGCGTATCTCGGCGACTTTCAGACCCAGCGTCTGACAGGCGGCGTAGAAGGAGAGGAAGGTGCGACTGCTGGGTTGGGAGAAGTTCAGCATGGCGCGCTTGTGGGGAAGCAGGCCGGCGAGGAACTCCATGCCCGCCTTGCTCTTGGCAATGCGACGGATGCGGGTGGCCAGCCCGCAGAGCTGGTCGAGTGTGTCGCCGTCGAACTGCTGCGCGATCAGCGTGTGAAACGGCATGCCGTTGCGCTGGCAGAAGTAGGGACCCTTTTCCACTAGGGGAAGCTGCTGAAAATCGTCCCACGTGATACTGTCAAGCCGTTTCCGTCTCATTGCCATCCGCCTTTCTTCGCTGCGCTCGCCCGCTCTGTCAACCACCAACAAGTGTGGTCAGCATCATGGCCTTGATCGTGTGCATCCGGTTTTCCGCCTCGTCGAACACTTTTGAAAATGGGGCTTCGAACACCTCGTCGGTCACCTCAAGCGCGCCAATTTCGCGCGTGACTTCCGTCTGACAGTCATGGAACGCGGGCAAGCAGTGGAGGAAAATGACCCTGCCACTGTCAAGGTTGCCCGTGCGCCGCACCATGTCCATGTCCACTTGGAATGGTCTGAGCAGCGCCAGGCGCTCCTCAAACTGGCTCTCCTCGCCCATGGAGACCCACACGTCGGTGTAGAGCACATTGCACCCTTCGACGGCCGTCGCCGGATCGTGGGACACGGTGACGCTGCTGCCGTTGCGCTTCGCCGCCGTCCTGGCACGCTCGAGGACGGACTCCGTCGGTGCCAGTTGCTCCGGACAACAGTCCACAAAGTCGATGCCCGCCTTGGCGCAACCGGTCATCAACGAGTTGCAGACATTGTTGCGCCCGTCCCCAACATAGGCCACTTTCAGTCCATTCAGCGTGCCAAAGTGCTCCTTGACGGTCTGGAGGTCGGCCAGAATCTGCGTGGGATGCCATTCGTCCGTGAGTCCATTCCACACGGGCACGCCGGCATGCTCCGCCAGGATTTCCGCCCTGCGGTGTCCGTAGCCGCGGTAGAGGATGCCGTCGAACAGGCGCCCGAGAACGCGCGCCGAGTCCTTGATCGACTCCTTTTTGCCGAAGTGAATATCGGCCTTGCCAAGATATTCCGTGGTGGCGCCTTCGTCGCGAGCGGCAACCGTGGTGGCGCAGCGCGTCCGAGTGGAGGACTTCTCGAAGACCAGGCAGAGGTTGCGGCCTAGAAGGCGTTGATCGTCAAGGTGTTTCCCCGAGATCTTGCGCTCCTTCAGCTCGATGGCAAGATCCACGAGCGCGAGCATCTGCCCATCGCTCAACTCGTCAAGCGTCAGCAGGCTCCGGCCTTTCAGTCCCAGATCGAGATTCAGAGTCACTGGACATCTCCCCAGAATGTGGTTTGCGCATTCCTAAAGCACATAACATAGCCGCTTTTCCGGACGGTGCGTGAGCTCTGAAGCAAGAGTTTTCTCCTATCCGGATATCCTATTCCCTCAGCCCCAATCTGAATCCACTTCTTCATCTCTCCTCCTCGACCCTCCTCCTAATCGATAAACGAGGGGGCGGACGATGAAGAGGAGGGACGAGGAGAATAAGAGAAGAAAGACCAAGCGGCGGGAAAAGACCCACGGAACTGACATGCTCACATTTTGGATTTCAGATTGTTGATTTCAGATTGTTCCAAGAAGCTGGTCGATAGACAACAAGGACATTGCTCATAATAGCGTCGCAACACGTTGGCTCATAGGATCTAAAATCCAAAATCACAAATCTAAAATGTGAGTGACATGCGCCCAGTCCCACTCCGAAAGGTTGCCTTTGCATCGTGGTGGAGCTAGGGTCATCGGCGATGTGTGGGATCCCGTTCCCACAACCCAGAATCTGACCTGAAAGGCGATGTAGACGATGGCGGAAGAACGTGCAGACAGACAGGGAGCACGCATCGACGATCCTGAGCTGTTTCTGGCGATGGACGATCTCGAACTCGTCGCCCACGGCGTCGTCGAGGGAGCGCTGCACGGCATGCACCGCAGTCCCTACATCGGCTTCAGCGTCGAGTTCGACGCCCATCGCGAATACCAGCATGGGGACGACCTGCGCTACGTGAACTGGAATCTCTGGGCACGCACCGACCGTCTCTACATCAAGCAGTTCAAGTCCGACACGGATCTGAATCTCTACATTTTGCTGGACACCAGTCGTTCGATGCTCTGCAAACATGGTGCGTACCCCAAATGGGCCTATGGCGCCCGCGCCGCCGCCGCACTCGCCTACCTCGCGTTGCACAACCGAGACGCCGCGGGTGTTTTCCTCCTCGGCGAACGAATTCGGAACCATGTGCCGCCCAGAGTGAGACCCGACCAGTTCCACGAGATCCTGGCTCTTCTCGAAGACGCGGACGTGTCCGGCGGAACGAGTCTGGCACATTCTCTAGAAGAGACGATTCACCTCTGTCGGCGACGGGGGATCGTAGTTCTCATATCAGACCTCTTCGACGAAGAGGAGCGGGTGCTTCGCGGCCTCAACGACCTCCGTCACTATGGACACGAGGTGGTGGTTGTGAACGTGCTGGACGCATGGGAGGCGGAACTTCCTCCTCATGGCCAGTACGAGTTCCATGATCTTGAGAGTGGCGAAGTTCTACAGACGAACGCGGCCGAGGTTCGACGGGGCGCGACGGAGGCCGTGAAGGCCTGGCGGAACCGCCTTCGCCAACGTTGTGTGGAAAGCGGAATCGACTGGCTCGAGTGCACCACGGACACACCGCTTTCCCAGTTTCTGGTCGATTATCTGCTGCGGCGGACAGAGGGGGAAGGCATATGAGCTGGGTGGCTCCCTGGTTCCTTCTTGGGCTTGGCGCATTGGCGATTCCTGTGGTCGTGCACCTCCTGCGCAGCCGGCAGTTCGAGCGCGCAGACCTGGGCACGTTGCGTTTTCTGCACGACACCATTCGCGAGACAGCGCGCTGGCGCAGGCTGCGGGACCTCCTGCTGCTCCTGCTCAGACTGCTCGTGCTCGCGCTTCTTGTGGCATTGTTCGCCAGGCCATTTCTGGCCGCCAATTCCTCTATTGTGCAAGCGGATGCCGAAGTCGTGCTGCTGCTGGACAGCTCGGCCAGCATGGGCGGACGCCGTCTGGGCGCCAATGCCTCGTCCATCGTCCGCGAGAGAGCCAACGCTTTCCTGAAGACCCTTCCCGATGATGCCAGAGTCACCCTCGCCGAGTTTGGCGACGGAGTGCGGGAACTACGAAAACTGCCTAGCGGCGCGATGCCGACCGGTGGCGCGACGGACTACGAGCGGGCGCTGCGCTGGGCCGCAGACCGGCTGACATCATCGACAGCCACGCGCCGGGAAATCATCCTGGCCACGGACATGCAGCGTGTGGGTTTGCCGCCCGCGCCCGACCTCGAATGGCCGACGTGGCTCCCCGTGCGCATCCTTGAGGCACCGCAGGCCGGCGCCTTCAATGTGGCTGTCATATCTGTGAAATGCCTGACTCCCTACGCGGACAAGGATGTGAAAGTCCAAGTGATCGTCGAGGCCAGCGGGTCCTGCCCGATGTCCGATATCGAAATCTCGCTGACCTTGGACGGCGCCGAACCGATTCGCCAAAGCGTGCCGCTCATAAAGGGCGCTGTCATCTTCACTCTCCCACGCCCCGAGGGCCACGTGTTGCAGGGCATAGTCCGGATTGATGCGTCGGACGCCTGGCCGAATGACGACTCGCGCCCCTTCGCATACGCGGTGCGCCGCCCAGTCAAAGTCGTGCTTGTGAATGGCGAAGAAGGCGAATCCGCCGTGGAACAGGAGACGTACTTCCTGGAGACTGCGCTGCGCACCGCGCCCGGCCAGCATAGCCGCTCCCCCTACAACGTGCAGATCCGAAGCCGGCCGGGGCCGCTGGAGGACGTGAGCCTGCTGGCACTGTGCAACGTGCGGTCCCTCGATGACAACGAAACCCGACAGGTACGGGAGTTCGTCGCAAAGGGTGGCGCGCTCGTCTACTTCCTTGGCGACCGGGTGGAGGAGTGGCACTACCGACGGTTGCGGGAGGCGGAACTTTTCCCCGCCGTTCTCAAAGGGCGGCAGCTCCACCTTCCGCGGCGCATTATCACTTGGGAGAAAAGATCTTCTCTACTCGGCGTGTGTGTGGGACAACAGGGAGAAAGCGATCTCTCCCGGATCGTGTTCCGCGATGCCTTCGAGCTGGAGCCCGACGAGGGAGTCAAGGTTCTGGCCTCTCTGGAAGGGGATGTTCCCGCCATCTTTCACAAGCAGTATGGCGAGGGGCAGATCTTGGTTGTAAGCAACCCCTGCGACCGCGAGTGGACGGACTGGCCCACGGAGACCGTTTTTGTTCCTCTCGTCCGCGAGTTAGTCGGCGGCCTGGCCAAAACGCTCCATGCTCGTCAAGTGGTTGTGACTCAAACGCGTTCCATCCACGAACGCAGGGCGCCCGGGATCTATGCAGGGGATCCGCTGGAGGTCGTGGTCGAGGCATCTCGAGAGTCACGGGTGGAGAACTGCTCCGAAGCCGACTTCCGAAAGGCGCTGGGCATTGGCTCGCCTCCCACCGACACGGCGGAAATCGCGGCAGACCAACGCCCTGCGGGCCGTCGGCGGCCGAATGAACTGTGGCTATGGCTGGCACTGGCCTTGCTCGCGCTCCTCATGGTCGAACACTCCGTTGCCGACGGGAAAAGTGCCTGAGCGGATGGAGAGAAACTCGGCAGTTCTCTACTTGGCACCCCCCTCGATGCCTGGGTGAAAAGGCCATTTCTTGCTTGAACCATCGCGTTTCCGGAGTATTTTATATGCCGCTGTTGAAAGGCACACAGTCCGATGGTGTAATTGGTAGCACGACTGGTTCTGGCCCAGTTAGTCCAGGTTCGAGTCCTGGTTGGACTGCCACTCTTTCCGAGTCGGAAGACAGCGAGATAGGAACTGATATTTGCGGTTTGAGCACTTGCAGAAAGCGTGCGCGCTTGTATGTTCGGTGCTTGCTCTTTACAGAAACGTGTACCTGTAGCTCAATTGGATAGAGC
>JAGLDW010000101.1 GCA_023145395.1 Lentisphaeria bacterium
AGAGGTGAACAAGAGGATGGAGAGGGACCTCGTGACCTCGGCCGCACGCCCGTCGTTCCAAGGGAGGATCTAGTGGGAGATTCTGGCAAGCTGCGATTCCGAATACTGACGGCCATGTTTGTGGTCGGTGTTTTCGCGACACTGTCTCAAGTGTTGCTGATGCGCGAAATGCTGGTGGCGTTTTTCGGCAGCGAGCTGGTCATCGGGGTCGTCCTGGCGAGCTGGCTTGTCGGAATTGGTGCTGGTGCGTTCTCGGGGCGGGCGGTCCTCCGTTTTGCCACCACGGCTATTGGTAAACGCCGTTGGCTGGTGACCTTGTCTCTGCTACTGGCCGTCTGTCTGCCGCTCCAGCTCTACGCGATACGGGTGGTGCGATCCATTCTGGACGTGCCTGTGGGCGAATGCGCACCGTACGGGGCGATTCTGCTGGTTGGCGCGCTGGTCTTCCTGCCTGGATGCTGGTGCATCGGCTGCATGTTTCCCCTCGCCTGCGGAGCGCTTGTTCAGGCGGACGAGGATGCCGAGGAGAAGTCCCCTGCAAGCCTGGTCTACGTTTCGGAAGCGCTGGGCAGCACGGCCGCGGGACTTGTCATGACCTTCCTGCTCCTACCCGCATGGAGCCCATACCGGGTCGTCCTGCTGGCGATGGCGATTTCCCTCGTCGGCATGATCGCCATGGCGCCGAGGCGAGCCGTTTCGGGTGCAGGCACCGTGCTCGCGGCAGTCCTAGCGGTTCTTGCCATGATCTACCCCCAGTGGATGGCGGACGCGGAACACGTGTTGATCGAGGCTAGATGGCGGTCGTTCGGTGTGATTGCAAAGAGCGATGGCGAAGAGCGCGGCGAGGAGGTGGCTCTGGTCCGGACGCGGGATACGATCTACCAAAACCTGGCGGTGACAGAGGCGGCGGATCAGTTCGTGCTCTATGCCAACGGACAGGTCGTCTCGGTGTTCCCCGACGCGGTCGCCTATGAGGACTCCGTGCATTTTGCCATGGCGCAGAAGCCAACGGCGTCGAACGTCCTGTTGATTGGTGGAAATCCTGTCGGCGATGTGCCCGAGTTGCTGAAGTATCCTCTGTCGCGTCTGACCTGCGTGGATCTCGATCCCGGTGTCCGAGAGATCGTTCGCGCCACGCTTCCCGAGCGATACAGCGAGATTGCGGCCGACCCGAGAATCGAGTGGGTGCCGGCCGATGCCCCCCGTTATCTTAAGGGTCGGCACACCTTCGACGTGGTGCTCATCCACGCGCCGGATCCGACGACCGCATCGGCAAACCGCTTCTACACGAAGGAGTTCTACGAAACCGTGCGAGCGGTGCTGGCACCCGGTGGATTCGTCTACACGGAAGTCACTTCCTCGGAGCGCCTGCGGTCTGAAGCAGCCGATCTGACCGCGTCCGTGCACGCAGCGCTGAAGGATGTGTTCGGCGTGGTCCTGGTCACGGCGGAATCGCGGAAGCGTTTTTTCGCGGCGAAGGACGGCTCTTCGGGATTGACGTTCGACCGGCAAACATTGCGAGACAAAAGTCTCGCCGCCGGGGTGAAGACGGATTATTTCAACCCCGAGTACTTCCTGTACAGGGACGAGATCGACCCCGACAAGGTGGCACTCGTCGAGAGGCGGCTCTCCGAGATCGACGCGGCACCCAACGCATTGGCAAGCCCGACGACCTACTACCACAGTCTGCTTCTTGCGGGACGTTTGACGGAATCGAGGAGCGTCCGCGTCCTCTCGGCCTTGAAAAACACAAGCCATTGGTGGGGTGCGTGTGCGTGCATGGTGATTGGTCTGGCGTGCTTGGGCACTGGTTTTCTGCTAGCGCGAACCGCACGGCATCCCGGCAGGGAACTGCTCTGGGCGCGAACGATGGCCGGGAGTCTCGTCGCGACGACGGGATTCTGCGGGATGGCGCTTGAGATTCTTCTCATCTTCGTCTTTCAGGCCATGTACGGATACGTCTATGCGAAGATGGGGGCGATTGTCGCGGCGTTTATGCTTGGCTTGATTCTGGGTGCTTGGGCCGGACGAACGGCCGTGCGGCTTCCCAGGCGCAGACGCATTGCCATCCTGCTCCTCGCGCAATTCGTCATGCTGAGCCTGGCACTCGCGATCCCCCGCATGATGCGGCTGGATTCCATGCTTCCATCGACGCATATGTGGCTGGTTGAACTGGCTGCGTACGGAGTGGTCACGCTGCTGGGCTGCGGAGTTGGCGTGACGTTCCCGCTCGCGAACAAGCTCTACGCCGACGCCGGCGGCCGTGTCGATGCGGCTGCTGCCATCACAGATGCGTCGGACCACGTGGGCGCGGCCATCGGGGCGCTGTTGACGGGGATCGTTCTGATCCCTGTCTACGGCATCGTCGGAGCAAGTGCTTTCATCGGCGCGGTGTTGCTTCTCGGCGCGCTCTGCCTGGCATCGGCGTGCCTGGCCATGCGACACCACACCGCACTCTGACCCCCTGACTGCGAACTCTGCAATGCGGGACGATGGACGATGGTGGTGCGGGACGGCCCGGACCGCGAGTGGGGCGAAAACGCCCTCGGTCCGGAGGTCCCGAGCCACTATCCCCAGACACCCGGTATGACGGCGCCGCATTTGGGGCATTTCCCGTCCTGCAGGTGATTGCTCAGCACAGAGTGTCCGTGTCGGTCGATGATGAGCGCCTTGCAGGTGGGGCAGGTGGTGTCCTCGCTGTCCATGCCGGGGATGTTCCCGCTGTAGACGAAGTGGCAGCCCTGCTCGATCGCGATCTGGCGCACGCGACGCAAGGTCTTCACTGGCGTGGGAGGCAGGTTGCGCAGCTTGTAGGCGGGGTGGAACCGAGTGAAATGCAGGGGGACGTCGGCACCTAGATTCTCCACGATCCAGCCCGCCATCCTCTTGATCTCCTCGGTGCCGTCGTTGAGAGTGGGGATGATCAACACCACGATCTCGAGCCACACGCCCGATTCGGAAATCCGCTTCAGCGTCTCCTGAACGGGGCGAAGGCGTCCCTGGCACACCTTTCCATAGAACTCCTGGGTGAACGCCTTGAGGTCGATTTTGATGGCGGTCATCAGATTGCAGAGCTTCTTCAACGGCTCCTTGCTGATGAACCCGTTGCTGACCATGACATTGCCGATTCCCGCTGATTTGGCCTGCGCCGCGCAGTCGACCATGTACTCGTAGAAGATGGTGGGCTCGCTGTACGTGTAGGCGATCGCGCGAGACTTCCGGTCGGCGGCGATCTTCACAATCTCCTCGGGCTTCATGAACCGCACGCGGACGTCTTCGGGCGCGGACTGCGAGATCTCCCAGTTCTGGCAGAACGAGCAGCGGATATTGCAGCCGACGGTCGCGATCGACAATGCCTTGCTCCGCGGATAGACGTGAAAGAACGGCTTCTTCTCGATCGGATCGTTGTTGATGGCGCACGGTCGGCCGTAGACCAGCGTGTAGTAGCGTCCGTTCCGGTTCTCGCGCACCCCGCACTTGCCGCGCTGTCCTTCCTTGACCACGCATTGCCAGGGGCAGAGTGTGCATTGGAGTTCCCCATTGCCCAGAGGCTCGTAGAAACTGGCCTCGTGCGGACTGGGTGCAGGTGCAGGCTGACCATGCACGCTTCCCACCGCCAGCCCGGCTGCGGTCAGGCCGACGCCACAGAGAAAATCACGTCGTGTTGCGGATGTGTGGGCAAGTTGCATGATGAAAACCAACCGCTGGCGAACCCATGGGGAAAACGCTCCCCGGATGTAGACTGCAGAATACAAGAAAATGGCAGGAGATGCAAGAAAGGGCGGACGGCGCGGCGCGAACTCCGCAATGAGAAACGGTTCCTGTGTCATTGGTTGTGCAATGGCGAACCCCGCAATAGTTTGTGCGGTGTTGCCTCGCCAGTTTGCAGGGCGATGTCACAGAGGTCCGTCAGCGCTCCAAATCAATTTCAGCTCCGGAGAAGACACGCATGGAAACCATGACTTCCAGAGAACGCGTATTGCGCACGGTCAATTTTCAGAAGGCCGACCGGGTCCCGATCGATCTGGGCGCCCTGAAAGCGTCCTGCATCGGCGTCAAGGCATACAATCGAGTCAAGGCGGAGCTTGGCATACACGACGACACCCGCATCTGGGATCCCACGTTCATGATCGCGTCCGTGGAAGAAGCGGTTCTGCAGAGATTTCATGTGGATGTTGTCCCTCTTGACATCTCCTCCGCCGAATTCGACCTGATGCCCGACAGCGAATGGCACCCGAAAACCCTCTACCCAGGCGCCGAAGGCCTTCTGCCTCCCGGCACTAGGATAGGCACGGATTCCGAAGGAGACTGGGTGCGGTTGGATCAGGACGGGAAACCGACTTCCTACCATATGCCCCGGGAAGGCTACTACTTCGACGATACTTCCTTCAACGAGCTTGGCGCCATGATTGACCCGTCGGCGTTCCAGCCAGTGACCGGGTTCAGCGACGCCCAGCTAGAGGCACTGCAAAAACGAGGAAAGTTTCTCTATGACAACACCGACTATGCCATGCTTGGCTGGGGCGGCGGCGTTTGTTTTCTCGGTTTGAGCCTGATTACGGACAGACTGAGCAATGTCACCATGGGGCTTCCCTCCGAGTGGATGATCATGCTGATGACCGAGAAGGAGACCTGCCACGAGATGATGGACAAGTCGGTGGATGCCTCCATCCAATGCCTGAAACAGCTGCACGACGCGGTTGGCGACACCTGCTTTGCCTGGGGAATCGCGGCCGACGACAGCGGCACGCAACGTGGAGAGTTCATCAACCCGGAACTGTGGGCCGAGATGATCAAACCCCACTACGCGAAACTGTGCGACTGGGTTCACCAGAACACGAACTGGAAGACGTTCCTGCATAGCTGCGGGTCCATCTACCACCTGATTCCACACATGATCGAAGCGGGAGTCGACATCCTGAATCCCATCCAGACCTCGGCGGCCAACATGGAACCCGAACGGCTGAAAGAGGAGTTTGGCGGCAAGGTTGTCATTTGGGGCGGAGGTTGCGACACCCAGCACATTCTGCCGACGGCGACGCCTGAGGAAGTTCGCGAACACGTCAGGGAGCGGCTTGCCATATTTGCCCCAGGCGGCGGATACGTCTTCAACCAGGTTCACAACATTCAACCCAACGTCCCACCCGAAAATGTCATCGCCATGCTGGACGCAGCCTACGAGTTCGGCCAGACAAACTGACTCAACCAGGCCCCCCATGGCAGAACAACCTGCTGTCGGTCCGGAACCGTTCGTCGCGAATCCTCTCGGCGTGGCCATCGAAGAAGGCCGCATTGGCACCATGATTGTGGATCATGCTTGCAGGGCTGTACGGTGGCTTGCAGCCAACTGTGCAACATCCTCCACAAACGCCCTCTACCGGGCACCAATGGCTCCAGGCCCATTCCGAATCGAACGCCAGCAGATTCTCGGTAGGATGTTTGAACTCCCCGATGGCACGAGAAGCCTTGCCATCACTGAGCCAAGCATGATTGCTGCGGTTGTTGAGGGCATAGTTGTACTTGCCGCCACCCCAGCGCGTCGAGGTGTTCGACGGGCACTTCAAAACACGTATATCACCGTAGTAGCTGCTGGTCAGCTTGAACCACCATCCGTCATGAGATGGAAGTGTATGGATGGTCGGAAACCTCTCCTCGTTGTCATCCGCATACATTAGGATCGCCAGGCTGACCTGCTTGATATTGCTTTGACAGGACGCCTGTCTCGCTTTCTCCCGCGCCTGCGCCAACGCCGGCAGCAACATGGCCGCCAAAATGGCGATGATGGCGATCACCACGAGCAACTCAATCAGTGTGAAATGGTTCCGACAGAGTGGTTTCTTGGAGCCGGTGTCATGACGCATGGGTAAATCCTTTTCTCTTTCGACAAACCCGGAAATCACGATGCCTCTTGAGACTCTAGCAGGACCATAATTTAGTCTCATGTGCACGGGAATCAACGCTCCCATGTCCCCCTCGGGTGCATGTCAGTTCCGTAGATGCTGTCCGCAATCCGCGCCGCGCGGAGGGCTGCGCGGCCTACTGGCGAACCGCGCCTTGTCCGAAGCGCTCGCATCCGCAACCGTTGTCAAACAATTCCTCGACACAACCAGACGTATTGCACCCCCCAGTGTTTGTGCCCGTCAAACCACCGGTGTATGTGTAAGGCAATCGCATTCATCTCGCCATCCACGTCAAACAGGAGGTCACCACATGCCCGGCACCGCACTGCGCTGCACTACATCGTCTTCCTGGGCGCCACGAGACGAGATCGCCCCGGTCTGCGCGGAGTCCGCACCGGGCGCCTACGAAGTCCGCTCCAACGGCAGCGAAGGATGCTACGGAGGCTGGGATCTGTTCTTCGCCATCCCAGACTCTCCCTGGGTGCGCATTCGCGTCACGGCGGACATCGAGGATCTCGAGCGCGGACTGGACTCAATCCGAGCCGCTCTCGTGTGGAACTCCGACGCATTCCCCGGCCTGAACTGGGAGCCGGTACTGGCCACAGGCCAAACGGGCGCCACGGTCACATTCGAGGGAGAAGCACCCGTGCCCGACGGCGCAGAACGAATTTTGCTGCGTCTGCTCATGTGCTGGTCGGCCACGGGCCGCATGGTCTGGAGCGATGTGCAGGTCGAGGGCATTCCCGCACCCGCCCCGCGCCAATGGCGGCTCGCAGCTGGTGGCGGCTCCCCGGGCAACGGCGAGAGGACCATCGAAAAAAACACCGAAGCCTACCTGGGCTTTTGCCGGGAGGCGGCCGAAAAGGGGGCGGATCTGCTTTGCCTGCCTGAGGTGATGCTGACCACTGGCCTGCCGAGTGGACCAAGCACACTGGTCGAACAGGCGATCACCATACCGGGCCCGGAAACAGAGCCTTTCCAGGAATTCTGCCGCGAGAGCAAGATGGTCCTCTGCTTCTCCGCCTGGGAGCGCAGCGAGGAGCTTGTCGCCAACACGGCCATGCTCATCGATCGCGATGGCCAGATCGCAGGCACCTACCGCAAGGTGCATCTCGCTGCCCCCCTGGAGCCCTGGTGGGGCGTCACGCCAGGCCACGATTTTCCCGTCCACAACGTCCACGGCGCATGCATCGCCATGAACATCTGCATGGACTCCTCCGTAGCAGAGTCCGCACGCGTGCCCGCCATGCAGGGCGCCGAGATCCTCTGCATGCCCATCATGGGCGACCAACGCGCGGTGACCGGCTGGACGGGAGGACCCAGCGATTTCGACATCGACCGCTGGCGCGCCATTCAGAGCGTGCGTGCCATGGACAACCAACTCCACATGGTCGTCAGCAGGAACAACGGCCTCGGCACCTGCATCGTCTCGCCGACAGGCGAGGTGCTGGACATGCTCCAGGGACGGCGGCGCATCGCCTACGCGGACGTGGATCTCTCCGCGCGGCCCCGCACCTGGCTACACTCCACTTTCGTAGGATCCGAGCACTGGGTCCGTCGACAACCCACCTACACACCATTGGTAAGCGGAACAATAAGGAACATCGGATGAAGTATCGGAAAATCGGCAACACAGAGTTGCGGGCGTCCATCGTCGGTTTCGGCGGCATGCGCTTCTTCAACGAGGACGAGCGCACGGCCATGGCCACGATCGGACGAGCGCTCGAATGCGGCATCAACCTCTTTGAGACGGGAGTCTACTACGGCGACGGCAAGAGCGAGGAGTGGATCGGAAAGGCTCTGAAATTGGCTGGCGCGGACCGCGACAAGCTGGTGATCGCGAACAAGGCGGGCGTGTCCATGCTCCCCTCCGGCGACGAAGTGCGGGCCTCCCTCGAGGGTTCCCTGCAACGCGAGGGAGTGGACTATTTCGATCTTTTCAGCTTCTGGGGCTGCAACACGCGTGAAATGTTCGACAATATCATGCGACCCGGAGGACCGCTGGAGGCCATGCTCAAGGCAAAGGACCAGGGCCTCGTCCGCGCCATCGGCCTCACCGTCCACGCGCAGCCAGACCTCATCCTGGAGTTTGCGGGAGAGCACCATTGGGACTGTATCACACTCAAGGAGCACATTCTCCACTCGCGCCAGCAGCAGACCATCACCGCCCTGGGCGAAATGGGCACGGGCGTGATCGTCATGTCCCCCCTCGCCGGCGGCGTGGTCGCCCTGCCGGGGGACGCCGTGCGCGCACGGCTGGACGCAGCGGAGATCACCGCCGCGCAACTCGGGCTCCGCTACCTCATCGCCAACCCCGCCATGACCTGCGCGATCTCCGGCATGACCACTCCCGAAGAAGTGGACGAGAATGTGCGCGCTGGCGACGACGACGGCCCCCTCAGCGAGACGGAACGGGAACTGGCGGATTTCCTGCAAGAGCGCACCCAACGGCTCGAGAAACCGTTCTGCACAAGCTGCGGCTACTGCCTGCCCTGCCCCCAAGAGGTGAACATTCCCGGCATCTTCAAACTCTGGAACATCCTCCGCGGCTATGGAAACAAGGACTATAGCAAGCTGGAATACCAAAAAATGCGCGAGCAGAGGCACTGGGCCGACTTCCCGGGAAAATCGGCAGAGGCCTGCGTGGAATGCGGTGCCTGCGAAAAACGCTGCCCCGAAAATCTGCCCATCATCGAGCATCTCAAGAGAGCGCACACACAACTCACAGCCGACGCCTGATGTCATTGATGTACGGTGGGCTGACGCGGACAGTGGCGCGGGACGTCCCGGACCGCAGGTGGCAGAAACTGTGACAACTCTCGGTCCCGGAGGTCCCAAACCACTGTGCGCTGGCTCCTTCGGCCTACGTCAATGACATTGGACCGCCGCCGCCAGAAGACTCGGCCAAGTAGCGCGCTCTGCCTGGAACCGGTCGGGATGGCCGTTCCCTCCACAAGACTGAGGGGTTGCATTCTCATCTCCGAAGCGTTTTCATTCTGTCGCTTACGGAGTATTTTATGGGTTTTCCCGGCGATGCTTGCGCACCGTCGACAACTGTGCAATGCAATCGCGGAACCTGACTGCACTATGAGCAAAAAGAACATCACCCTGAGTTGTCGCGCTTTGACACTCCTTCTCCTGGCTCTTCCCCTTGCGGCTCGCGCCGGCTTTGTCGAGGAGAAGGATGGAAATACCATCATCACGGTCAAGTGCTGGCGTCTCCCCGACCCCACGCGGACGGACACCAAGACCCGCGCCGACGTGGCCGTGATCAAGGAGTTCACCGCGCGCTTCCCAAAAATCTTCCGCGAACGCTACGCCGCGAAGTACAAGGCTGATCCGAAGACCTATGGAAAACGCAACTGGGACCAGGTGGAGATCGAGCTGCAGCAGTTCAGCGGCATCAGCATCGAGGGCATGGGAATGGACTCCCGCCCGCTGATGGCCATCGCCGGCGGTGTGGCGCCCGACATTCTCTACGTCAACTTCCGCCAGTCCGACACCTATATCCAGGAGCACTTCCTCTACCCCCTCGACAAACCCGAGGACGGGTACATGAACGGTCCGAACGGGATGACCGAGGAAGAAAAGAACTTCGCCATTCACCGCAAGGTCTGGCCCGTGGTCAAACGCAAGGGGCCCGACGGACAGGAGCACATCTGGGCCATGCCCCAGGGCGGTGTCCTCGGCAAAGTCATTCTCTACCGCAAGGATCTCCTGGACGAAGCTGGCATTCCCTATCCCAAGAATGATTGGACCTGGGAAGACTTCTTCAGGCACTGCAAGCAGCTCACAGACCCCAAGAAAGGGACCTACGGCGCGCGCTTCGGAAAGGGAAAAAGCGAGAGCTGGTACTGGATCACCTTCCTCTGGAGCGCAGGCGGAGAAGCCATGACCTACGATGCCGACACGGACACCTGGAGCGCGTCCTTCAACTCCCGCGCCGCCGCGGTCGCGCTCGAGTTCTACACCCGTCTCTGCAACGAACACTGGACCGAGGACGATGGGCGAAACCGATTCGGATACGCCTACAAGGAGACCGAGGCCGGACAGAAATGGGAACTCGGGCAGATCGGCTTCTATCCCTCCTACATCGACGAGAAACTCTTCAGCACCATCAACCCCGACATCACCGGCATGGTCGCCGTGCCCCTCGGCTACCCCGATGAGAACGGCGTGCGTCATCGCGGCGCCGAACTGAACAGCCGCATGCAGGGCATCTTCTCCGGCGTCAAGGACCCCATCATCCGCGATGCGGCCTGGGAATATCTCAAGTTCTGCGAGAGCAAGGACGCCGTGGAGATCCGCACCCGCATCATGGTCGAGGGCGGACTCGGGCGCTTCGTCAACCCCCGCTACCTGCGCCTCTTCGGCTACCAGGATCTCATCCGCCTGGCGCCCAAGGGCTGGGAGGAGACATTCAAGATCGCCATCGAAACCGGGAAGCCCGAGCCCTACGGACGCAACTGCCAACTCGTCTACCACGTCATGACCAAACCCATGCTGGAAGCGGAGCGTCTCTCCCGCGAGGGCGACTTGCCCGAGGACCGCGAAGCACGCGTCCAAGTCATGCAGAAGTTGCTCCAGGCGGGTGTCACCGAGGCAAACGAGAAAATGATCGGCATCCTGACCGCGAAACAGCTGCTCATCCGCCGCTCCGCAGCCACGACTATGCTGATTTTCATCGTCATCGGCTTCGCTCTGGTCTTCCGCAAGATCATCCGGCTCTTCACTCCCCCGAAGATCGAGGGCGTCGAACAGGTGACCTGGGGCTTCTCCAAATACAAGTGGGCCTACGTCATCATCACACCGGCCGTGCTGTCCATCTTCTTCTGGCGCTACCTGCCCCTGCTCATGGGCTCGGGGATGGCGTTTCAGAACTACCGCATCATGGGCGGGTCCGAGTTCGTCTGGGTGGACAACTTCGCCAATCTCCTCTGGGACGGGGAATGGTGGAACGCCATCTGGAATTCGCTGCGCTACAGCTTCCTCGTGGTGGGCATGACGTTCCTGCCCCCCGTGATTCTCGCCGTGCTGCTGCAGGAAATCCCCCGCGGGAAAATTCTCTTCCGCACCATCTTCTACCTGCCCGCCGTGATCACAGGGCTGGTGGTCATCTACCTATGGCGCTCCTTCTACGAGAAAAGCGAGTTTGGCGTTCTCAACGCGGTCGTACTCCAGATCCCCGCCATCGGCTTCATCCTCATTGGGCTCGTCCTCTTTTTGATCCTCTTTTTCTTCGCCAAGCGGCTCTGGCTGCACGAATCCCACGTGGTCGCGGCCATCTGCTTTCTGGCCGGCGCCGGCATCTTCTGGTTCTTCTTCACCTTCGCCACGCGCGTGTTCACATCCTCCCCCGAGCCCTTCTGGGTCGATCTCTTCCTGCCCATGAAAGACCCCTACGAGTGGCTTGACGACCCCAAAACCGCCATGGTCTGCTGCGTCATGCCCATGGTCTGGGCCGGCATGGGACCTGGCTGTCTCATCTATCTTGCGGCACTCAAGGGCGTGGCGCCCGACTTCTACGAGGCCGCCGACATCGACGGTGCCACCTTTATCGACAAGATCCTCTTCGTCGTCATCCCCATCCTCAAACCCCTGCTCATCATCCAGTTCATCGGGGTCTTCATCGCGTCCTGGCAGAGCACCGCCTTCATCCTTGCAATGACGGGGGGATCCAAAGGCACGGAGGTCGCGGGTCTGCACATTTTCTACAAAGCGTACATGTACCTGAAGTTCGGCCCGGCCACAGCCATGGCGTGGGTCCTCGGATTCATGCTCATCGGCTTCACCGTCGACCGACTCCGCATCCTCTCCAGACTCGAGTTCAACACCACGGGCGACAAGGACTGACCACAACGGTACCCAGCGACCCCGGAACAGCATCCAACCCACTAGCGGGATTCAGAACACCATGGCGATCATCTCTCCCATCGGCAGAAAGCATTGGAA
>JAGLDW010001010.1 GCA_023145395.1 Lentisphaeria bacterium
CTGAAAATCCTTGTGTCGCCAGTTCAAGTCTGGCCCTTGCCACCATTATAACTTGCCTCACATGAGGCAGTTGGGACACAAACACAACCGCCACGGTAATCCGTGGCGGTTGTGCTTTTTGGGGGTTTTTAGGCGTTATATGGTGTTTAAAACGTCACTTGGGCGTCACTTGGGATCAGCAAGAGAAGCCCCCTTCGGCTCTACCACTGATCTGAAACCCCATGTCACCGGTCGGTTCAGAATCCCCCAACCCATGGGCTCGATTGTAAAGAGCACTTCAGAACTTCGCCTTCGCAGGCAGTTCGCTTCCACACTTCGGACAGATCAAAACCAGCCCTTCCTCACGTCAGACGTCCGCCAAGGGGCGAACGGTTTGCCAGTAGTGCCCGGAACGTAGAGTCTGCACCCGGCGCGCGCAAGAACGCGCGGAGAGCGGAGTCGTGCATCCTGGGCAGCACCGGCTCGGCGCGGGGGCCGCACGGGCTACAAGAAAAACCCGGCGACGACCGTCGAAATCCCCGCATCCGCGAGAGACCCTACCAGCCGCCGCCGGGCACCGCGTCTTCGCCCCGCATGTGCGGGGACGGGATGCAGTCCGGTTCAACGAGGGACATCCGTCCACCTGTTTGAGCTGGGGCCGAGGGCCACGCGGAACCCGAGGTTGCGGTACGAGCCCGACGGGACGGCGCCGTCGCGAAAGGCAACGCGGCAGAAACTGGCACCGAGGAACCAGCTGCCGCCCCGATACACGCGGTCCAAGCCTGACTGCGGTCCTCGGGGATCCGTGCGCATACCACCGCTATACGTGTCTTTGCCATACCAATCCAGGTGCCACTCCCATACATTACCGGACATGTCGTGAATCCCGAGCTCATTCGATCTCTTCGCTCCCACGGGATGCGCCTTCTTCCCACTGTTGCCGGAATGCCACCCCACATCATCCAGGTCATTTGAGCCCGAATACGTGAATTCCCGCCCCTTCGCACCACCCCGGGCCACGTACTCCCACTCCGCCTCCGTCGGCAACCGGTACTCGTACCCCGCAGGCAGGCGCCCCGCAGAACGCTCGCGCTCAGTCAGCTTCTTGCAGAAGGCAACCGCGCCGTTCCACGAAACGTACTCCACCGGATTCCCCGCACCTTTTAAACGGCTCGGGTTCTTTCCTGCGAGCTTCTCGTACTCCTCCTGCGTCACCTCGTACTTGCCCGTCCAGAACGGCTTCGTGATCCGAACCGTGTGCACGGGCTTTTCGTCCTTATCTCCATCGTTCGAACCCATCTGGAACGAGCCCACCGGGACTCCCACGAAGGGCATGCCCAAGACGTTGCCCGCCGTCGGATCGGTCTCCGCACGCGCCAGATGGGTCCGTGTCGCGACCGGGTCATTGAGGTAGCGGGCCCGCCACGCGGCCCGAGACAACCAGCGCTGAACCATGTCGTCGGGCCTCGGCGACCTCTTACGGGACCGCAATTGGTAGAACCAGGCGGCTCCCGCACGGGAAAACTGGGGGGGAGTCAAGGGCGACCAGTACGTCTTGGGTGCCAGGATTACTGCTTGCCAAAGGCAGCGGTCCATTGCCTTCTCATTATCCAGGAACTGTGCCCAGACCTTGGCGCATTGGTGCCAATCTTCGTTGGTCGCGGCTCGGGCCTCGGCCTGTTCGGGGCAGCGCCGACCGGACTCCGCGTCATCGAAGAGCTCAACCCAAAATGGAGTCGTTCTGCTTCCCCAGTCCCCCTGAAATCCCGCGATTTAGCCTTGTTTTAGCTTCATATGGCAGCTGCTTCGGTCCACCACTGTCCACCACACTCCGCGTCAGTCTGTGACACAAAAAGCATACAAATCGCATACAGTCAGAAGAATTCCACGATCGTCCTTCCTGGAAGTTCATCTAAACCGCTTCTGGCATGACGCACCTATTGCCTCTGTTTCGCTCCGCCAGGATGGACACCAACTACCCAACTGCGCGTTCGCCGGCACCGCCGTGCCGACCCGACGCTTTCCCTCATTGCGGCCCAGGTAATAAAAAGGCACGCACCCCGCCGAATGGGGGGAGTGGCCCTCCGATCGGCGCGGTCCTCACCGATGCGCGATCTCCCTCCTCCACAGCGATTGGTCCCGATTGGTTCTGACCCGGCCAGTCACAGTCAGGCCGGATGCTGTCGGTAGCTGGGTCAGGGATATCGCTGGGACGGTTCTCTTGAGCAGCGTAGCCATCGCTACGCTATCACACCTTCCTCCAGCCTCAGGGCCCGTTCGCTCTATCGCTACTGCCACATTATCTCGGCCCAGTGTGATAGCAGTGGCTGGTGTGATGGAGAAGAGGAGCGCGATCGACGGTGGTCCTGCCTTCCGCCTTTCCAGATTTTGGTGCAAGTCATCCCAATGGGCAGAGCTTGGCTTGTGGCACGGCCGTGCCGCTGAGAG
>JAGLDW010001011.1 GCA_023145395.1 Lentisphaeria bacterium
GCAGTCAGACGGTGTGTTCGATGAGGTTTCCGACTGTTCATGGGATGGGTTCCTCCCCCAACTCGCAGAGTCGGTCGACTCAGAGAGACGGCGGTCCTTCAGGCGGCGGTGTGGAGGTGATGATGCCGCCTTCCGGCATTTCCACCGTAACAATGGCTGAAGCGGTTCCCAAATGACCGTTGGAGATGGTGTAAGTGAACCTGACTTCATCTGCCTTTTTCTCCAGATCACGGTGTACTCACCGGTGGATCGATCACGATCGTGGCAATGTTGCTGTAGTCCTCTCCATCGAAGACCCGGAACGTAAACCAGTCCACAGGAATTCCTCCGCCTGTGTGGTAATAAGTGAGGTCGGGCGCTGTCCCGGTAAGGAATCCATAATCCGGGCCGCTGACGATGAAGTAGGTAAGCGGGTCGCCATCCGGATCATCGGCGTTCAGGTGGAGGGGGACCGGTTGCGACCAGTTGGGGACGAAGTACTCGTCATCGTATGCCACCGGGGGGTGGTTGATGTGCTCCACACTTATGTTCACCTGCGCGGAGTCAGTCGCTCCATAAGGATCAGTGATTGTGTAGGTGAATGAGTCGGTACCGGAGAAACCGGAGTCCGGTGTGTAGCGCACTTCATCCCCGACGATTGTCGCTGTGCCGTGCAGCGGGTTTGTAATGCTTGTCACGCTCAATGGATCCCCATCCGGATCGGAGTCGTTGGTAAGGACAGCGATCATCACCGCGGTATCTTCCGGTGTGGTTGCTGAATCGTTCACCGCGTTCGGCGGATGGTTGACGAAGGTCACCGTCACCGCGAAGTTGGACAGCGAACTCGTGTTTCCACACACGTCAGTGGCGTCGCAGCTGACCGTGGTCGTTCCCACAGGGAACTGGCTTCCCGAAGTCGGAGTGCAGGTTACATTCGGATTAGGATCGCACATATCAGTTGCCGTCACCGTAAACGTGACCGTCGTTCCGGATGGATCGTGGGTCTCCACCGTCATATCCCCTGGACAATGCACCTCTGGCAAGGTGGTATCCTGCACCGTGATCGTCTGTACCCCGATCGATGAGTTGCCCGAGGCGTCCGTCGCCGTCCAGGTACGGGTGATCGCCTGTGGGCAGATTCCGCTTGTGCTGTCGCTGTAAGTGATCTGTGGGTCGGGATCGCAGCTGTCTCCTGCAGTTGCCTGCCC
>JAGLDW010001012.1 GCA_023145395.1 Lentisphaeria bacterium
TTCCAAATGGCCAATTCGGTCACAGACGAGGGTTTCTGGTACGAGGGTGCCTGGGGATATCACTACTATGCGCTCTCCGCGCACCTCGCTCTGACGGAGATGGCTTTTCGATCAGGCACGAACCTGTACGCCAACCCACGCTACAAGGGGTTGTACGACATCCCGATGCGTTTCATGGCGCCCAATCGTCAACTACCCGCCTTCCACGACTCCGGATTGTCCTCCGGCTTGCCGGGCACACGATATCTCGAGGTCGCCTACCGGCACTGGCAGGATGCAAACTTCGCCTGGGGAATCCAGCAACGCCGCCGCGGCTGGGACGCCCTGCTGCACGGTGTTCCCGACGTACCCGAGGTCGCGGCACCCGATTTGAAGAGCGTCAATTTCAGCGGCCCGGGTTTCGCCATCCTGCGCAATGGCAGTACGAGCGACGACATGTACCTCGCCTTTGACTATGGCGCACACGGCGGCGGACACGGGCACCCCGACAAGCTCGGCTTCTCATTCTACGCGTTGGGGGACTACGTGGCTCACGATCCGGGCTGTGTAGCCTACGGCTTGCCCATCCACTCCCAATGGTATCGCCAGACAGTCTCGCACAACACGATCGTCATCGATGGGGAGAGTCAGGAACCATGCACGGGGGTGCTGGACTGTTTTTTCACGGCACCCGGTTTCCAAGTGGTCGCCGCCTCGACCGAACTGGCCTACGATCCCGTGCGCCTGTCCCGAACCGCCGTCATGACCTCGAGCTATCTGCTATTGGTGGACGACGTCAGCGACACGGAGACACACACCATCGACTGGGCGCTTCACGGTGTCGGAGAGCTGGCGTGCGCGCTCGGCTTGGCGCCGCGTGCGGAACCGCCCGGCACGGAAGCGGGCTACCAGCACATCGAGGAGATCCACAGCGCGACCACCAGCCACGCCTGGTCCGCAGCCTGGGCACGCCCGCTGCAGTCGTTCCAGGTGATCATGGCGGGGCAGCCGGGCACCGAGGTCATCACTGGCAAGGGCTGGAGCATCTCGAGTTTGGGCAAACAGCCGATGGTGCTCGTCAGACGGGAGGCGGCGACCACTCGCTACGTCTCCATCCTCGAGCCCTTCCGCGGCGATACGGTTCCCAAGACAACAGTGGAAGAACTGGCCATCGACCAGCCTGCGGGCGCCTGCGGAGTGCGCATTGTCGGGGCGGCGTGCGACGACGTGTTTCTGCGCGGGACGGCGGGAAGCAAGCTGATCACCGAGCAAGCGTCGACCGACGCCTCCTTCGCCCTCATCTCGGGCGCTGATGGGGACGTTTGCCTGACTTTCGTCGATGGCACAGTGGCGACGCGCGGAGCAGGAACCGCGAGAAGCACCGCCCAATGCCGCCTCGTAGTCCGGCGCGAGGCACCTGGCCTCTGGACCGTCCAGCACACCGGGCCGGAAGGGAACACCGTGAGCTTTGGCGCTCCGTCATGGCAGGCGGACTGGCAGGCGATGGGCCGACCCAGCATCTTCGCCGTGGACACCTCTGGGAAGCGGGGAGTAGCACTCGAGGCCAGTCTGACTGCAAGCGCATGCTCCTTCGCCGCCGCGGCGGACGCATCCTACGAAATCGCGTTTCCGGGAGTGCCGTCGCTGGCCGAGCACAACGAGAGGACGCTGGCCGAGGCCATGGCCAACGCCAAGGCCGCACGCCGTCCCCAAATTCCCGAGCACCCGATCCGCGCTTTCTCCCCTCCTGCGGGAGCGGAGAAAACTGTCGGCAAACGCATCGTCGTGCAAGCGGAGGACTTCACTGGGCAAGACAGGGGCAAGGTCAGGAAAACAGACAAGAAAGTGGGCATTCAGGGCGAAGCGTTTCTGTATTGGAACAACCCTGGGCACTGGGTCGAGTGGGTCGTTGACGTGAAATCACCAGGCATCTACACGATCGCGTTCAGGTACTGCACGGATGAGGAAGGTGCGGAACGCGCGGTCGTGCTGGATGGCTCCTACCCCGCAGAATGCTGCCTCGCGGTTCCCTTTCCAAGCACCGGGGGCTACAGCAACAAGCGCGACGACTGGCACTCGCTCACGCTGTCCGATCCCGCCACGGGACAGCCCCTCCCCGTCTATCTCGGCGTCGGAACACACACGCTGCGCATGTACAACATCAACAAACCCGTCAATCTCGACTACATCGTCCTCGAGCCGTGAAAAAGAGAGAATAGATCATGTCAATATCCGAGGGGTTCCTTGCGTACCTTCTTGATCTGTTTTCCGGATGGGGCAACGTCAGCGCGCGCAAAATGTTTGGCGGCGTGGGCCTATATCGTGACGGCAAGATGTTTGGTCTGATCGCGGACGATGTTGCCTACCTGAAAGTCGATGATTCCAATCGGCAGGCATTTGTCCAAGCCGAGTGTTCCCCGTTCAAGCCATATCCTGACAAGGAAACGGTCATGTCGTACTATGAGATTCCCCCCGATGTTCTCGAGCAACCGGAGGAACTGATCAAATGGGCAAAGCGCTCCCTGGCCATTCAAGGCAGGAAGCGATAGCGGGACAAGGTTCGGGGGACAAGGTTCGGGGGACAAGGTTCGGGGGACAAGATTATGCTAGACCTTGAAAAGTCTCACCGGTTGAGCCGGGAGCTTATTGTCCCAGTTGTTCTGCAAGGAGGATTTCGTCATGGCATCACGTCTCCATGTCGGCTCGGCCAGCGTCGATATCACACCGCCGCTGGGAGCACACATGCTGGGGTCTTTTCAAGACCGCCTGGCCGACTCCATCGCCGATCCGTTGTATGCCAAAGCCATTGTTCTGCAGAATGACGAGACCGCGCTGGCCATCGTCGTCTGCGACATCATCGGTGCCAACCGGCGCGACATGGACATTGCCAAACAACACGTGGCCGAACAAGCCGGCCTCCCCGCCGCCTGTGTCTTCGTAGCCTGTACGCATACTCACTACGCCCCAGCCACGCTGGAGATCGGCTGCATTCCGAAGGAGGAAGAGTACACCGAATGGGCGATGCGCAAGGCTGGAGATGCCGTGAAGCTGGCTCGGAGCCGTCTGGTCCCGGCCAAGCTCGGAGTCGCCTCCGGCCAATGTCCGGAGGAGACGCACAATCGGCGATTCCGTATGAAGGACGGAACAGTCAAGACCAATCCGGGAATCGGCAATCCAGAGATCGTCGAGCCGGCCGGACCGACGGATCCGGAGGTGGGAATCGCCATCTTTCTGGATGAACTGGACACCCCCATCGCCGCCCTCTGCAACTACTCGCTGCACTATGTGGGATCGGGTGCGGCAACTGCGATCTCCGCAAACTACTTCGGAGCGTTCAGCCGGGCGCTGCAGCGCATGGCAGGCGCGGAGTTCGTCGCGATCATGGCCAACGGTTGCTGCGGCGACATCAACAATATCAACCCTCTGACACCGGCACCGGCCATGCCACATCCGCAGTATCAGGTCGAGCGTGTGGGCAACGTCGTCGCCGCCCGGGCATTCGCGGCTTGGCACACGACCCACGTGTTCGAGTCCAATCCCGTGCTTGCCGTCGCGAGTCGGGAGATCGAGTTCGAGCGCCGCACGTCAAGCGCAAGCGAACTGGCCGTGGCCAGAGACGCCTATGGCAAGCGGGAGGAAGTGGGGCTTTTGGAGTGGGTCTATGCGCTGGAAGCACTCAAGCTGGCCGACTGGCCGATCTCATGGCCGACGCCGATCATGGGTATGCGAATCGGGGACCTTGGGATCACGGGGCTTCCCTGCGAGGCCTTTGTCGAATACGGGCTTCAGATCAAGGCGCAGTCGCCCTTCGCGCATACCATGACCATCGAGCTGGCAAACGATTTCGTCGGCTATTGCCCCACGGATGTGGTGCTCGAGGAAGGGAGCTATGAGACGCGCCTGTGCTCCTGGGCCATGGCGGCCAAGGGCACGGAGCAAAGGATGGTGGATGCAGGTCTCGCCGTGCTCAACGAGCTTGCTGAGGTGTGATAACGCCACGGATGCGAGGGCGCTGCCCTCGCGCTCCCGCCGGAGGGACGCGTCCCTCCGGACCTCCCGTCAAGTTGGGGGGCACGCGCCGGTCCCGCAGTGGCGGGAGCCCGGCTCTCCGTGCCCGCCAACGGTGGCCGTCGCTGCCGCGACATAGTGCGAACTCCGCAATGCGCTGTACGCGTCCCCCGAGAACGGGGGACCGGCTCGTCAGAGCCTCGCCCTCCAAAGAACCCTGGACAATGCGTACCCGCGAGCCGTGCCCTGCGGACAGCGCACCGCGATCAGGGCCACGCGCAACGCAAGCGTACAGTGCGCGAATGTTCTACCGCGTGTTCTCGACGTGGGCGATGTTGGTGATGTGCACCGT
>JAGLDW010001013.1 GCA_023145395.1 Lentisphaeria bacterium
GACGAGCCGTGCCTTGCGAACCCCGCAAATCCAAGCAGGCTGCCTCCGGACACTCTGAGGGAACCCAAGGCCCAACCACCACCCGTTCACGGCAAAACGAAACGGAAGGCATCCTGCCTGGACGCGAAGGAACTTTCCGGCGTGTCGTCGCCCAAAACGAAGCCTGCTCGCCTGACGATTTTCTCCGGCCAATGATTGGCTCTCACCTTGTGCATCGCAAGGGCTCGCGGGTCCTCGATGGCCTTCCCTCCAACGTGCAGTACGGGACTGCTGATGGAGATGCGGTCACCCGGGTCGGCGAACTGAAAGGTCAGCGTATTCACCTTGCGCAGCACGTTCTCGGGAACGGGAAACGAGCATTCCCCCCGTTTGCCGGGAGCCAGACTGCCAATCGATTCGCCGTTGAGCAAAACCGACACCTTGCCGCGAAAACGATGCACGGCGCCGATGACGCGACCCGCCGTGAAGATCACCACTCCATCCTTGGCGGGAGCTTTGGCTCTGCGATTGTCCACGATGACGACATGGGACCGCGTCTCCCCGCCAGGCATGCAGCGCACCTTCAGACCGACTAGGCCATCAAGCATGGAGGGGGTATTCCAAACGCCTTCGAAACGAGCACGGTAGAAGGGCCGGGACACTTCCTTCATCGCCTGCCAATCGCCCCCGCCCACGGAAAACTGCAACGCCTCCCCGGTCTGCGGCTGAAGAAGATCCGCCGACACCGTGAAACGCCCTGTCGCACCCGCTCCGTAGGCAGGCGAAACAATGGCCACCCGTTCACCCAAGCCCCGGTAGAAGCAATCCAGCTCGACTCCCCGGACCTGATAGATCATGTAGCCTTGCGGATGCAGATCCGCGCACGGGCCGTTCCACCACGTCCCCGCCAATGCTCCGTGCGCCCGCGATGGCACCGGATTCCTCCTATACGACACCACATGCGTGTCGCCGACAAGCTGAAGCTTGATGTCGCAGCGCGTGGCCAGCTCGCCGAAACCGGGGATCGAACGGTCCAGCGGATTCTCGGACGCGGTCAGTACCACTGCCCCCGTGCCGCGGGATTCCAGATCCTGCGTAAACCAGGCTAGATGCGGAGCGACCATCGTATGGCTTGCCTTCTTCCCAAGATGGTAGACCACATCCACGGACACGAAATGCAACTGGCCATACTCGAAGGAGAAGAGATTCGGACCCAGGTACTCCCAATACATCGGCTTGCCCGCACGGTGGTCGCCCAAAGGGAACTCCTCGAGCCGGTGCCCCGAATCGGTGTGATCCCCCGCGACATTGTAGAAGGGCATGCGCAGATGGTTCATGATACCCGTGTAGTTGCGGAAGAAGCTGTGCCCCCTCGAAGCGGGCGCCTTGAGCTGTTTGTCGAGATTGACAAGGTCGCCGCTGTTGAACACGAAGCGCGGTGGCGGATCCAGCGCGTTCACATCCCGGACAAACTGGCTCAGACCGGCCAGCGAGCGTGGATCGGAGGACACATGGGTGTCCGTCACCAACACGAACGTGTACTCTTCCTCGGATCGCTTTGCCCGGCGCAGGCGGAAGTCCACCTCGGCGGCCAACGGCTTGTACCAGTCTCCGATCACATCGTGATTCGATGGACGGGTGATGAAGAGAAAGACCGCTTCGGACGAGGGGCGGAGTGTGTAGTACCCCCGCTTGTCTGTCTTGGCCACGGAATATCCGTCGCTGACTGACACGTTCGCCACTCCCCTCCCCTCGGTTCCAGGCACCGCATTGGCGTCCGCGGGCAAAACGACTCGCCCGTGCACGATTGCCGGAACAGGCACCCCATAGTTCGGTTTTGGTGAAGCCAGCAGACGAAGCGCAAGAATGTCGGGCGCCAAGGCCAGCTTCGGGGGCGATCCCTTGTACGGCTCCTGCAGCGGCCGATAGGAGAAATCGCCGATCAGACCATCGAAGAACCAGGACGGATAGCTCCCCGGCCAGTCGTAGGAACCCAGCAGAAACGACCGGTCGCCAAGAAACCACTCGAAGGAGTCAGGCAACGCGGCCCGGGCCGCAAGAT
>JAGLDW010001014.1 GCA_023145395.1 Lentisphaeria bacterium
CCACTTCTCCTTCTTGAGCTTGAGCCCAAAGCGAACCGTGTTCCGTCCCTTCACAAACTCGATGTTGATGGCGCCATACTTGCCGACGAGTATGCCACTGAGAGTGCGGGGTTTGCACCGGAATGTCAGCGTGCCCTGCTTTTCCGATGCGAACGCAGCGTTGAGACTCACGACACCCTTTCTCGTCGCACCTCCAAAATCGAGAATGTCCTCCCCATCGCGTGCGTCAGGAGAAATGCGCACGCCACCCTCAAGCTTGTGCTTGGCAGGCAACCAGGAACCTGCCCTCCCTTCCACAGGCTTCTCGCGGAAGTTCAGACTCGCCTGCTGAGCACTCGCCACCACCGCGAACAAGTGCACGCAGATCCATATCGACATGCTGACTCTCTTCATGACAACTCCATCCATAGGGTCCGCGCGGGCCCATAGTCGAGCCGAACTGCTTCCACCCCCAACCTTATCCCCATTGTCCCGCACCGCCACAGCGAACATGAGGATGCGGTGTTATCCGTTGGTCTCATGGGGAAACGGCCGGAACGGCAGGCTCCAGAGCGATCGTGTCCTCCCAAAGGGATAGGCTCGTGTTGACACCTGTTCCCATGCCGATCCTTGGCGGTTCCAGGGGTCAAACGCATTCTTCATCGAGTCGCGACATGCCATCTCGCTACAGCCGGATGCAGCCCGGCGCTATAGTGTCCGTTGATGCAGAGCCAGTGCCATGGACTGGTGAGCGCCCGCAACATCGAGTGCCCGCCGAGACAGGATCGCGCCCTGGCATGATCGGGAACACCGTGCCGAGATCGAGAGAAAACAGGAAGACCAACATGATTCGCAATGGCAGACACATATTGCTTTTTGGCTTGGTTCTAGTTGGCGCGAGCGTGTTCGCCGACACCTCCTGGATCGATCGAGAGAAGATCAGAGCCGCCTATCACTATGGCCGGGGCGATGTGGAGCAACGGGCCAAGCGTCTGCATCAGCTTGGGTTTAACACCGTCATCCTGAAATGTGGCACGGAAAAAGCTGAGCCCTGGCTGAAGGCAGCCAAAAAGTACGGGCTTCATGCCTTTCCCGCGTTCAATTTCAATGTGAGAGCGGACAAGCATGGCTTTCGCCCGGCGGTCCTCGACACGGGGGTTGTCGAAGCCTATGCCTGTCCATTGGACACACGCTTTTGGGGGGAGTATCTGGGGGAATCCCTGCTGGAGCGCGCTCGTCTGGCCCGGCGTCCAGATCTCGAGCTGAGCGGGCTGTGGATCGATTTCGAGCTGTACAGCACCCGGACAAGCAATCGCTACTACACGCGCGCATGCTATTGCGATTCCTGCTTTTCCTCCTTCTGCGAACACCGCACGTTGACTGTGCCGGCCGAACTGACCGCCGCCCAACGCCATCCCTGGCTGCGGGAGCGTGATCTTGTGGAGGACTATCAGCGGTTCCTGGGCGTCGGAATGGAGGCTCTGGCGCGGGCACTGCGCGACAAGGTTCACGCCGTGGCACCAGATTTTCTGCTAGGGTTCTACCCCTCGCCCCACAACTGGTCGTTGGAGGCTGTGGCTCGGGGCCTCTCCTCGAAACGCGTGCCGATCATCATCTGGGCCACGCAGACCTACAGCGGCGGAGGCGCGAAGCGTGTGCCCGACGACTGGCGGGACACGTTCCAAGCGCAGGGCATCAACGCCCGCTATTGCTCGGGACTGCTGCTGCGCTGCTACACGGCGCGAAACCTGGCGGCCAACCTCTACCAGACCACGCGCAAGAGCGATGGCTATTGGCTGTTCACCACCTACACCCTGAACATCCCCCCGGAGCGTCAAAAGGGGGACTACTACCTCGGCGCAGGCACGGCGGACGAGTACTGGAGAGAGATTGGGCGCGGCAATGCCGAGATTGACCGCTGGTTGGCAGAAGGCGACGCGTTCCGCTCGGCGCTGAAACTGGTTGCCGAGCCGGTGGTGCTGCGCGCTCTGCGCCAACCGGAACTGCGGCGGCGACTGGCTGGGCTCAAGGCGCCGCCTGCGCTGAAAGAGACTGTGGATCTTCCACTGGTGAAGCTACGTGGGCACAATGTCCTGATTCTTGGTGTGGAACAGGGAAAACCAGTGCGGATTCCCTTGGGATTAACCCCGATCAACACCGATCGCGGCCCGATCCGCTGGCAGGCGTTCGATCTCGAGGGAAGGCCGCTGGGGGATGCGACCGGCAAGCTGGGAGAAGGAGTGGAGATAGCCTTCACACCAGCCCGCACCGGAATCGTGATTGTCCAAGCATCTGCGCGGGGAGCATGCTGGTTCCCGCTAAGCACGAATGTTCCTCTTGGATTGTACGCCGCCAAATCTCTGCATCTCATGTCTGGAGCCGAGGCGCTCTGGGTGGGCGGAGCAACTGGACAAGGCGGAGGGACGATCACCGTGAAGGGAGGATCTGGGCGGGAAACGGTTCGCGCACAGCTTTTTGCCCACAACGGAACGAAGGTTGCTGATGTCCAGACAGACGCAACCAATCAACCAGCCAGCCTCGTGGTGCCTGCTAGGACTGCGAACTCCGCCGTGTTTCGCCTCTGTCTTTCCAAGGCCGACATCGGTATTCTCGAGGACTACATGGTGACGGTGAATACACCATTGCCCGCCGCATTGGCTCTTTTGCCGGAGATGGCCTTCTCTTCGTCGCCGCCAGCCGAATAAATCCTGGAGGGCCGATGTCCCCAGCGGCCGTGCCCCCGCAAACTCCGCACACCATGGAGGGCGAGCGGCCCGCGAGCCGCCGCGATGCGGACTCCGCAGATCTTGGAGAGCGAGCGGCCCGCGAGCCGCCGCGATGCGGACTCCGCAGATCTTGGAGAGCGAGCGGCCCGCGAGCCGCAGCCTCCTGCTTCACAATCCGGCGGGAATTGTGGGAATGAACACATGCGTGTATGATGAGCAGCGGATGGCTGAGTTCCTGAACCCCTCGACAGGACGGAATCACAAGCGATGGCAAAGTCCATATTCGTCTTACTGCTCTCGAGCTGTTTTCCCGGCATTTGTGCCGAAGCATTGCCGGAGAGCTTCGAGTCCGGGATCCCCGCATATGTGTCGGCATCTCGCGCAGGGGCAATCTCTGTGAGCCATCTGCACAGCAAGCACGGGGAGTGTTCGCTGCGCTGGGACTGGCAGGGAGGAGACACCGTTCGCCTTGCACATGGTCTCGGCAATATTCGCCGCGTGGGTGGATACGGGGGAAGCTACTCGAAGGCGACATTTGGCGTCTGGCTGTACAACACACGATCCGACAGCGGAGCCATTGTCTTCGAGTTCCGCAAAGGCGACGAGGTTGGCGGAACGTTTCGTTTCCCCCTGACGTTCCGTGCGTGGCAGCGCGCTCATTTGCGCTACTCCTGGCGCCCCCAGTTCGAGGGATCAATCGCGCCTGACACCGACTCGGTCCTGCTCCGGGCACCACCACGCGGAGCCGGCACTGTTTTCATCGATCTCCTGACCTACAACGGCATCATGGACTACCGGCAGCAGCATATCCCAAAGGCGGAGGGGTGGACCCGTCCTCCCCGAGGCACGACGGGGGTGCCAGCGTCCGCTGACGTGACCCCCCGGGATTTGGCCGGCCTCCAGCAGGTGCAGGCGCGGATGCATGCCGAAGCCAGTGGCAGCGGGGCGGTCACTGCAGCCTTGGTTGAGAGTCTCGGCGCCGAGGTGGCAAAATGGCGGATCTCCCACAATCCGGACGGATCTATCCAGGGGCGGCCCATTGTAAAGGATGCCGCGTACTACTCCGAGCTTGGACTGGAAGACGTTGATAGGGCGAGTGCTCTCTGCGTGCTCATGAAGCGTTTGGGCACGGTTCATGCCCATTGCACGGAGCCCGGTCTCCGGCGGCGCTTGGCCGGTTGGTATGTCGATCTTTCGGATCACATCGCCGACCAGGGCATGCGCCCGGGCAATGGATTCTCGTGGGGCTGGTACAATGGACGAGATCTGGCGACCGCCACCTTCCTGATGCGCGATGTGCTGCGCGATGCCGGACGCCTGGAGCGGGACGCGGACTATTTCGACAGCAACTACGGCTTCAGCCGAATCTTCGACGATGCCACGATCCACCCCAATATGGATTATTTCCACAACGACATGCGCAACATCATCCGCGGCGCCCTGATGCAGCCGACCGACGCGGAGCGCGTGCGCTGCCTGAAAGCTGTGTCGCGCCGGCTGACGCTGGACATCCTGCACGAGGGGAAAAATGGCTTCCACGCGGATGGCTCGGCGTTTCACCATGGCATGCACTACTTCGCCTATGCCAATTATTCCACGAACACTCTCTGTGCCCTCCTTGGCTACCTGGGCGGGACGCCGTTCCAAGTATCGACACCCGCCTTGGACCAGGTCAAAAGAGTCCTGCTTGCCATGCGCTTCTACTGCAACTGGACGGATCTGCCTCTTCCCCTGTGTGGACGCCATCCCCACAGCCAGGGGGTTAGCACCGCCAAGTTCCTCTGGCTCGCGAAGGCCTACGCCAATGACGAAATGCTATTCGATCCCACTCTCGCCGCAGCGTATCTGCGTTTCCACCCGGATCGGGCGGCAGAAGAGCCCTTCGCATCTGCAGGGATCAAGCCGGAGCCAGAGCCCCAGGGAGCCATGACCATGCCGCGCGCCGGGCTGCTGGCCATTCGGCAAGACCGTTGGCTGGCCGTTGTCAAAGGCTATAGCCGCACCGTTCGTTTCGGCGAGATCTACGCCAACAACAACCGCTTCGGACGCTATCTCAGTCATGGCTATCTGGACATTCTGGCCGGGGGGAATCCCGTCACTCGTGCTGACAGTGGCTGTGTGCCCGATGGGTGGGATTGGAATCGACTGGATGGCACGACTGTCATTGTCTTGCCGCAGGACAAACTCCGCGCAGTCAGCCGCGGCACTGAACACGTATCGACGGACGAGACCTACTGCGGGGCGGCGACCCAGGGCGATCACGCTGCGGTGTTCGGCTTGAAACTGCACGGGGCAAAGCGTCACGATGCGTCGTTCCGGGCACGGAAATCGGTGCATTGGCTAGGCGGTGCCGGTGCTCTTGTCTGCCTTGGATCCGCCATCGAATGCGACGACGACGCACACCCTGTACAGACCAACCTGTTTCAAAAGGCGCTGCCGACACCGAAAACCGTCATCACGCTTGACGACCGTCCGGTGAAGCAGGTCGGCGAGGTCGAGGTGGTTTCTCCTGGTAGCCACTGGATCCTCGACACCCAGAATACTGCTTTCATCATCCCCGCCGGACAGCGTCTGGTCGTGACACGCAGGCGCCAAGTGAACCGGGACCAGCACGACAAGAAAGAGCTTGAGGGAGACTTCGCCTGCGCTTGGCTTGATCATGGTGCCGCGCCTACGGCTGGCACCTATCAGTACGTTGCCATTCCGAATGCGACTGCTGCCAAGGCGCAGGCCTGGAACGAGAAAATCGGTTCGGCTGACACGGCTCCCTACCAGGTGCTGCGTCATGACCGCATCGCCCACGTTGTGGCAACGGGGAACGCAGACGCCTCGGTTGTGACCGCAGCATTTTTCGAGTCTGGAGACTCTCCGGAAACTGCGGCGATACCGTCACTGGCAGTGGACTCCCCGTGCCTCGTGGTCGTCTCCACGCGCGGAGACAAGCTCACTCTCAGTGTCACGGATCCCGACCTCCACCTGGAGAAGAACTCCCGGAGCGCCCCATCAAATGTCTCCATCCTGATCGGAGGCCGCTGGCTACCGGTTGGGGAAGGCACAGGAGAGTCGTATCCCATCCGGATTGAATCGGGTCGCACGCGGGTGACCGTGTCCTGCCAAGACGGCTTGCCGACGACAGTCGCACTGCAACGCTCTCCCGCACCCTGACGCGAACTCCGCGAATCGCCACGGTGGGCGCTGCCCCCGTG
>JAGLDW010001015.1 GCA_023145395.1 Lentisphaeria bacterium
ATTTCTCATACGATGTGCTGGAAAACAAGCTGGAGGATCTCTTCTCCGCCTGAACTGTCGGCGGCAAACATTTACAACCCCATGAAACACCCACATACCCATGAAATGCTCTCTATCCTACGGAGCGAGAAGGTTGAGACATGGTTCGAGCTGGGCCTCCTGATCGACCGCTTGCGCGAGAACCGATTGGCACCGCCCCCGATTGAGGACACGTTCTCGGAGTTCAAAAAAAAACTCACCCGGGGTACCGCTTTTATCACTTTCAATTATGGAGTGGATGGCGTGACCATGGAAGTCGCCAAATACACCCGCTCGCTAACGGGCCTGTTGCCCAATGCCCGAATTCACTACATCGCCGGCGCCTTCGCGGAACTGACTGGAAATATTCTCGATTCTCAATCGTCGTGGCACACGATCGAGGGATTGGACGGCTTTGACGACTGGCCGATGTACTCCCACTTCTTTGAACATAAACTCGATCGGGGAAGCACCCTATACAACGAGCTTATCCAGAATTTCTGGAAAGCCGTTCTCGATCTCTGCGAACAGTTAGGGAAGATTGTCGAGGCTAACGACATCCAATTACTCTACCTGATCAACGTCAACTCCAATCCGGGCAACCCGGCTCTGGCTCTGGCCACCGTGCTGGTTGCCGAGCATCTCCACCTGCCCGTAATCAACAACTGCCACGACTTCTATTGGGAGAGCGGCCACAGCGCGGTCGACCGCGAGGTGCGGGGTCTGCCCCGTGGCACGCGCGACCACTTCTTCACCAATGCCCATGTCGGCGAGGTTTTTTCGTTGATTGAAATGGTCTATCCCTGGGATTCGCCCACCTGGATTACCGCCTGCATCAACACCCATCAAATGGATGTCGTGGTCGAACGCTTCGGCTTGAATCCGGCGAACGTCTGCGAGATCTGCACCGGGATCGACACGGAACTTTACGCGCCGACGAATCGGAGTCGCACGAAAGAGGTGTGGCGACAGTTGAGCGGGATTTTCAGAGGAACGCGCAAGCATCTGCACGCCATCGCCGCTGAGCAGGTTCTGAGCAAAAATCTACTCGTGACGGACGGACGGCGGCCGCTACTGATCGCTGCAAACAATCAGCGCGAAGTTGACTTCGCATACCACAACATGGTTCTTCTCCAGCCGACCCGGATTCTCTCGCGTAAACGGATCGACTTTAACTTCACCCTGATCACCAAGCTTCTAAAGGATAAGGATTTTGCCACTACCTTTTGCGATGAAAAATCAAGGAAACTCACCTTGCTCGTCTCCGGCCCGGTCGCGATAGGCCATGACGACTATCTCAAGAAGCTGGTCCGCGATTTCGACCAACTGGTGCAAAACCTTGACCCGGCGGTTCGTTCGCGGGTCTACCTCGCCCTGTTGTTCAGCGAATTCGATAGCTCGGCTCATAAGGAACACTACGACCACCCGATCGGCATGCCGGAACTCTACAATATTGCCTCACTGGTGGTGCTGCCAAGCGAGACCGAGGGTCGTGGCCTACCGATCATCGAAGCCGCCGCCTGCGGAGTGCCTGTTTTTACCCGCCGCTATGAGCCAGAAAATGTCTTCGCCGCAGTCATCGGCGAGCATCTGGCACGCGAGGACCGACTCGATGTAAGCGTGTTCAAGGGCTGGCGAATTGACGCCGGAACTCTGGCGAGAGTGAAGGACTGCCTACTTTTCCCGCAACGCCTCATCCAAAGTAACCAGCATAATCGTGCGGTGATCCAGAATCGTTTCAACATGCAGGCCTTGAACCGTGATCTGGAAGGCTTCTTACACCGCCTGCATCGCCAACTGGGATCGGGTGAGACTGCAATCGCCCAAGCCGGCGCGGCCTTCGACGCATTCGACCACCGGGTCAGCGAGCCGGGGCCGAATTTCGCTAAATTGGTATCGACCGAACTGCGCGAATACCTTCCGGGATTCGGCCGCATGGGATTCATGTTGATGCTCAAGTCGCTGATCGATCCCAGCTACTTCCGGGTTGAAGAACAACGCACCCGTGGCATGGCTTTCGCCTTCGCCCGTCGCCTGCTGGCAAACCGTAAACGAATCGCCTCCATCACGCTCGATGATGAGCTCGAATTCTTCAACCGGGTCGACCGACTGTTTGGAATTCGTGCCGGTGAGATGCCGGTTCGAATCGACCATTCGCTGGCCTACCGGCACCGCAACCGCTACCGCTACCGCCACCGGGAACTGACCCCACAGGAACTCACCGCAGTGATTGTGCTACTCGACCACCAACTATTCGGCCCCTTTGAATCATTGCCGATGAGTGAAGAGATCACCCACCAACTTGCGAGTTGGAAGCAAATGGTTGCCCATTCTTGTCGCGCGCCGCTCGAAATCGACGACCGTAAAATCTTGTTCGCGCGCCTGAGCGAGAACCTGCCCTTTGCGCTCTTCCTCGGGGAACGTAGCGAATACCAACTTGAGGTCTTCGTGCTAAAGACCGTCCGAACCCGCCTAGGACTTGGCATCTACGAGGATCTTTCCACCACCCCTCCGAGCCGTCTGGACAAGCTTGCGCCAATCACTATCATCGCCCATGAAGAGGCACTCCCCCGTGGAGTGGACGCCTCCACGCTCAATACATACCTGAAGGAGGCGGCCAATCAGGAACTCCAGTTACTCCACCGTCACGGGATCTGCCGGGTCGTCGCCAGCAGCCAGCTTTCGCTCGGTATTGACTTCCGACAACTCGGCGAACCAGCCCTCCGAGCACTGCTTGAAATTCAAGAGAAAAGGGGATTTCTCATCGCCCTCTGCGAGCAGGCGGCGATGACCACCGACGGCGTTGCTCTCGAACGCTTCCACATTGGCCAGGCCGACGACCCCTTGAGTGCCAACATCCTTGGCATTCCGCTCGGCGCCGGCTTCGTCCAGTGGGCTCCCGCCGGCCTTCGTTGTACCCTTGCCTATCCATCCCCGGTGCAGACGGCTAAATCATTGAGCGACACTCTTCAAAGCAAGCGCTTCCGCAAACTATGCAAACAGCTCGGCCAGAATGCGGTTCTCACCGCTCTGCAAGAGGATGCCGAGGAGCGCGGCTCGCCCGCCGAAGTTGTACTGCGACGTCTGGGTCACTCAAAACCATCGAAGAAAGGTTCCGTCCAGCATGAGGCTCTCAACGGGCTTTACCCAGACGGTTGTCCTTGGTCCGGAGTGATGGCGCGGGTCGCAGCCGAACAATCACTACGCTACCGGATCCTAACCATGGACCAGGGGAGCATGACGGTTCCCGAATTTGTCAGCGACTTCAAACAGTCGTCCCGCCACCGCGCGCGGATCGCCTGGAACGGCGGTTACATCCTCAATGCCGAACTGGTCGGCAAGCTTGGCCTGCCCGAATCCTACATCGGCTCGCCACTCGGACTCGTTGTCTCCAAGGGCCGTGTACTCAGTCCGCCGCTTTTCAACAAACCCGCCTTCGTCGTCGCAAATGACCGCTCACTGGGCATCCGCCGGATCAGCACGGCGGCGGGTATGCGGGTCAGCCTCGATCATGACCCGATCGAATTCCCCCCCGACCGCCGCAACCCCGCCTCACCAAGCGCCTCTCCCTGTTTCTACGATCTGCTCTACAAGGGCGAATCGCTTCCGGGAGATGGACGGATCCTCGTCCGTCTGGCAGGCGTCCGGATCATAGAAATCCTACCGACCCAATCAGGCGAATCCATACCCGTCCTGCCCGTGGGGCTGGTGCTTTCCTTTGCCCGTGGCGAACTTCCCTCAGGCTGGACGGTCGGCCGAGAACTAACTTTCGAATTCGACGCCCTCGCCGGAGTCGACAGCGCGATCGAAGCCGGGCCGTTATTACTAGAAGACGGCCATGTCCAAATCGACATGAACGCCGAAGGCTGGACCACCTCGAATTCGATCCGAACCCAAGCCGCTCGTCTCGACTACCTCGACATGCGCGGCCCAAAGATCGCCATTGGCCTCGACGACGAAGGGAACCTCGCGGTGCTGGTCATCAACGGTCGTATCCGAGAGTCAGTCGGCGCGACCCATATCGAAATGGCGGAGATCCTCCGCGCACGTGGAATGCGCAACGCGATGGGTTTCGACCCTGGCGGCAGCGCGACTCTGGTCGTTGACGGTGTAACGCTCAATATCTCACCCTACAACTGCGACTACGACCGCAACATCTATGCCCTGGATCCTCAACCACGAGCTGTTGCCAGTGCCGT
>JAGLDW010001016.1 GCA_023145395.1 Lentisphaeria bacterium
GCTCTCTGTGCTCTCTGTGGTGAATTTCCCTCTTCGTGCCTTTTGTGGTTTGTCACTCTTCCGCTTTCCCGCTACCGCAACTCGTAGGCTATTGCCTTGGCGGTCGGTGTGATCACGAGTCGCCCATCCAGCTCGGTGGCGGCGGCATCCGAGCCATTCAGAACCTTCACCTTCACGTCACCGGGAGCCTTTCGCAGCAGTTTCTGCGTGTCAATGACGATCCGGCCACAACCGCGGGTGGACGGTATGGCCTTCAGACGAAGATCCTTCTGGAACTCGGGAAAGCCTGGTGGTGAGAATGTTTCCCAAGGACCCAGATCGCCACATGGAATGAGATGCCAAGTGGAGCCCTCGCGCTTGAGCCAAACGGCGCCCTGGATCTCCAGAGCTTCGACCGACGCGGTCTGTTCACCCGTGTTCAGGTAGATGTAGTTCGGACAACGGACATAATCGACCCGGTGTCCGTCCCGTCGCGCGCTGAAAGCGAGAACGGACTCGGGCTTGGTGATCAGCCACCCGTAGGGCGGCAGATCGTAGCCATCGACCTGCCAACTGGTCTCGCCATAGTTCACGGTCACCGTGAGTCCCCCGCTGTATCTCACCCGCACCCGACCCAGCTTCTGCGTGTCATCGAGAAGAGCCCGGCTGGTGGGCACGAACTCAACGCCATTGTGGTAGGAAATCTGGGTGGCTGTGTCGAGCAAGTATTCAGTCTGAATGCCCTGCATCAGAGCGTACAGATGAATGATGCGCGACAACGGCGGCAGATAGCTGTATCCCGTCATCGCCATATGTCCGTACGCCAGGCTGGCGGACACGTACTTGTAGAACTCATCAGGTCCGGTCCCGGCTCCATTGTCCGTGTACATGGCCCGCAGCTTGTCACCACCGCGTCTGTAGAAGATGGACGGTCCGTATCCCATCATGGTTGCCAGGTTCAGCGGGTGGATCTTGAGCAGATCGAAGTCCACGAGAGGGGGAATGGTGTCCGCCTCCCGTCCCATGAACAGCGATCCGTAATCCATGTCGGCGACTCCCGCATACAGCCAGCGGTACGCTGCTTCGCTCATCACGGTTCCGTAGTACTTCTTCGTCTCCATGATGCAGTCTGCGTTGGAAAGCACCTGGTCGCGGGCAATGCCCGCCCCCGGCACGCCTACTTCGTAGTCGCAGGCAATCAGACCGACACAGGTATGAGTGTCCATGTAGACGCTGTCCGGCGGATAGTGCTCCTGGACTTTCTCGCCGACCAGACGCGCTATCACCGGCAAGTAGTTGGGTTTGGTTCGGAAATTGCCGTACCAGCCCTCCACCAAGTCTCCTTGGAAATCCAGGGAAACGCAGTTTTCGTCCCAGAATTCGTTCAGTGGGAACCAGTCACGGATATCGCTGTAGGCGCCAAACAGGTAGCCCAGATCCTTGACTGTCTGACGATAGTCGCGGATCTGCTGAAGGCTCAGGGACGGGTGTGGCCGCCAGCGTCCCGCAAACCCCGCCGCGAAATCCTGCACATAGAACCGCGCAAAATCGCAGGTGATGACGTGATCGATCCCATAGCGTTTGAGCGTTTTCAGGAAAGTCGGCCGGATATAGCTCACCATGCAGAACATGTTGGGCGCCAGCTTTGCCATGTGTGGTGATGGAGGGTGCGGGATGCTCGGCAGCACCTCGGCAAACTCCGGTGACACAGTCACCATCACGCGTTCTCTGAGGTCATTGCGTCGCCCGTCAGTCAAAGGCCAATAGTTGGTGCCCACCATCAGTCCAACCCCGTCACCGTGCTTGGGCACACTCCCGTTGACGATGCTGCATTCACTGTTGTACCAATCCGGCAGGACGGAGACGAACAGCCCGTCCCCGCAGGCCACTGGCGTGCAATAGCCCTGGCCGTAGCGAAGATAGGGGATCTCGATCGGCCTGGCGTCGGGCAATCCTCTGACTTGACCAAACCGGAGCCCCTCGGCGGTCCCTCCGAGGCACACGACATCCACCACCAAAGTCCGGCCGCGCAGCATGTATTCCGCGCTCCATTC
>JAGLDW010001017.1 GCA_023145395.1 Lentisphaeria bacterium
GGCGAGGCAGGCACCTCCGCAACGCGCGTGACCTGCACTCTCGCCCCCGGAGAAACCGCCGTCTACGTGAATGGTCAGGAATAGCACGGCTCGCCGGGAGTCTCGCCCTCCATGGGACCGGGATTGCGGAGTTCGCAGGGCACGGCCGCTGGGGACATCGGCCCTCCACGATCTGCGGAGTCCGCGTAGGCCTGTCTCCAGAACGGACTGAGCCTTCGACTACCCTCAGGCTGAAACAGTGGTACAGTTTGCTTCAGATGGATTTTCGAGTCGTTTTTAATTCAAGCGTGCTCTAGTCGGACGAGCCAGGCCGCGATGCGAGGTATTCGACGATGAAAACACAGAGACGTGAGTTGTCGTCGTTTCAGCGAACACGGGACTGGGTGGCAGTTGTGGTTGCCGTCGGCGTTTTTTCGGCATGCGGGGCGGAGGTCCAAGTGTGGGAGGGGGACTATCCGCCGCCGCCACGACCTGTGAAGACGCAGGTCACGCTGGGGACGTACATCTTTCCTGGTTGGTACCGGGACAAGGGGACGGGGGACTACCCGTACCGGACGCACGATGAAGACAGGCAGTGGAGGCTGGTCGCCGCCAAGCCAAAGCCGAGGCCCATACTGGGTTTCTACGATGATTCGCTGCCTGAGGTGAACGACTGGCACATCAAATGGGCGCTCGAGCACGGCATCTCGTATTTTGCCTTCGATTGGTACTGGAACGCGGGGGAGCACCGCCTTCTCCGGACCCTCGAGCAAGGATTTCTGAAGGCCCGCTATGCGAACATGATGAAGTTCTGCATCCACTGGTGCAATCATGGGCTGGATTGGCAGACGCGGCAATGGTATCCCATGTTCGGGCTGCGGGCTCCGGTGATGAAGGACGGGGTTCTTCGCGCTCAAGTCGCCAGTGGCGATCCCGCATTTGGCTGCCCGGCGCGCATTGACGCGGCTGAATACCCCTCTGCCGTGATCCGGATGAAGGTGAGTGCGGGAAAACACGGACAGTTCTTCTGGGGGGGCGAGATGGGACGCCCGAGCGAGGCGAATGGACTGGCGTTCGAGGTCATTCCCGATGGAGAGTTCCACGAGTACGTCCTGGATCTGGCAGCCGTCAAGACATGGAAGGGGAAGGTCAATCAACTGCGCTTGGACCCAAATAGTGGGAGTGCGGGCTCGACGGTCACGCTCGACTACATTCGCCTGTTGAAACGCCCGGGTATCCTGGCCGACGCCATGTGCTGGGAGTTCGACGGGAAGATCGACTACGACCGCATTGGCCCCTCGGGTCTGGATTTTAGTCCCCAGGCGATGATCCAGATGACCGAGTACATGGCCGACACCTACTTCAAGCTGCCGAACTACCTCACCGTTGAGGGGCGTCCGGTCGTGCTGATCTGGCGCTGCAATGCCTTGATCAAGGCCAGCGGCGGACCTGCGGGATTCGCGGAAACGCTTGCACGCATGAATGCGATTCT
>JAGLDW010001018.1 GCA_023145395.1 Lentisphaeria bacterium
AGACCCACGGCCGAAAAGGTGGTCAGTTTCAGCGTGCTTACGCCGGAAGAGGTGAGACGCGCCAAGGCCATGGAGGGAACTCCGTATCCGGATCCCCCGCGGCATCCCCGATCCGTGCACTGGAAAATCGACAGACCCCTGCCGAAATCCCCGATCCTCAAAGGCTGGGAGTTCGACGGCAATAGCCTGGACGAGTGGACCGCGAGCCAGTTTGAGAAAATCATGGTTCAGAAGGGAGTGTTTTCGGCGACCGTGACAGGCAGTGATCCGCAGCTGATCGTGGACAATGTCGGAGTGAAGATCGAGGACGTGAGCTGCATTGGTCTTCGACTGCGCATCAGCACCGGCGTTTCCGCGTGTGAAGTCTTTTGGTCAACCGTCGCCAAGCCCGACCTGTCGGCACGGAAGGCATTTCATTTTCCCCTCAAGGACGATGACGGCGAATGGCATACCTACCTCGTGTCCAAGGATGTCGAGGGCGCATGGCGCGGGATGTTGAAACTGCTCCGGTTCGACTTCGGCGCTCCAGGTGACAGAATCGATGTGGATTGGATACGATTGTATGGCCTTCCCCCCTCTGGGGCGAAAGCCCAATAGACCACCCCCACTTCTCAAGATACGCACGGGCCCTCTGTCGGGAAAACACACCTCTGTCAGCTCCTGTTTTCCTGACACGGCGAGGAATGGTACTGTCAGGAAAACACACCTGTACGCGAGTCTTTACTCACATTTCGAATTTCGTTTTGAGGCGGAGTGCTCCATCACTCTGTCATCCTGTGGGATGACCGTGAAAAAACAGAAAATGCCAATATCATTAGCAGCAGAACACATGTAGTTTCTTTTCGGAGACCACGAACCAATCCGGCAATTCTTGTTCATCAGGAGACACGATCATGACGCAGGCAACTGAACGGAAGCAAAGGAACGAGTTGGCACTTTCCGGCGGGGCGCAAACGGTCGATCTGTCGCCACCCGCATGGCCGGTCGCCAGTGAAAAGGAAGTCGAGCGCATGGCCGAGGTGGTCCGGTCCGGCAAGTGGAGCTGGTTCGGGCCGCACGAGCGTGCCTTCTGCGAGGACTATGCGGCGTTCATCGGCACCAAGCATTGCGCCGCCATGGCCAACGGCACGGTGACGCTGCAGTGCGGCCTCCAGGCCGTGGGCGTGACCCCTGGCGATGAGGTGATCGTGCCAGGTCTGACCTGGGTCGCGACGGCACAGGCCGCACTGGATGTGGGTGCCAACGTGGTGCTGGTCGATATCGATCCGGAAACGCTCTGTCTCGATCCGGCAGCCTTCGAAGCCGCGATCACGCCCCGAACCAAGGCCGTGATTCCCGTGCATCTCTACGGTTGCATGTGCGATATGGACGCGATCATGAGCATCGCCAAAAAGCACGGAATCAAGGTTGTCGAGGATGTGGCGCATCAGCAGGGAAGCCGCTGGCGCGACCAGGGCGCCGGCGCCATTGGCGATGTGGGCAGCTACAGCTTCCAGCAAAGCAAAGTCCTCGCTTCAGGGGAAGGGGGGGCGGTGACCTGCGACGACTCCGAGATCTATGAAACGCTTTTCAGTTTGAAGCAGGTCGGCTGGCAATCGGATCTCTCGACCCCGGGAAATCGCTACGGCCACAACTATCGCATCACAGAAATGCAGTGCGTACTGCTGCGTGGTGGCCTCGAACGCCTGCCTGCTCAGACCGCTCGTCGCGAGGAAAGTGTCGCCCGAATCGCCACAGGCCTCGCTGAAATGGGTGGACCATTGCGCGCGGTCCGGCGCGATCCACGCGTCACCCGCCAAGCCCACTACGCAATGACGCTGTTCTTTGATCCGGACCTGGCCGAGGGCATCACCAGGAACCAGTACATCGCTGCGTTGAAGGCCGAAGGCTGTCCCGCAGGCAGCAGCTCCTACCATCCCGTCTACCGCAGTCCCCTGCTCAATCTGTACCACAGCACCAGTCCGGTGCCCTTTCGCAACCCCGACGATGTGCAGGACTATGCCAGCCTGCGCCTTCCGGTCACGGAACGCGCAGTCGCTGATACAGCCATGATCATCATGCAGACCCATCTTCTCGGCACAGACGCCTATATTGACCAGATCCTTGCAGCCATCGAAAAGGTCAATGGAAACATGGACGGTGTCCGTTCGCATTTTGCGGGGTAGAACATGACGAACCCAATTGGCATGCGATGCGTGATCCCTTCACGCCTGGGTGTTGGCGAGTCCTTCGATCTCCGGATCAAGTTGCTCGGCCCGGTTCGGTCGATCCCGACTCGGCAGCAGTGGAACACCCCAAAGCCGGCGCTGGGCGGACCATTCAACCTGAATGCCGAGCGTCGCATTCAGTACCACGACAACGTTCTACCGGAGTGGAAGGGGACGCTGCGGATTGATGGAGGCGATGCTCTGGATGGTCCTTCCAGCATCGTTTTCGACGGCGCAGACCAAGGCGTCTTTCCCGGCGACACTCGTCCAATCGGGTGCTTCAACGGCTTCCGCTGGCGCAAGCCGGGCTTCCATTTCCTGCGTGTCATCGACTCGGAATCCGGGCTCGAATGCTGGGCAAACGCGGTCTATGTGACGGAAGAAGCACCACCCGAGCGCATCTACTGGGGCGATCCGCACTGGCAGAGCTTCTTCAGCGACGGCATCCGTTGCCCGGAAGAACTCTACGCCTTCGCCCGCGACGAGGGGTTTCTGGATTTCGGGGCGATCAGTGATCATGTGGAGGCGTTGACGGACCGGCAGTGGGAGTACTTTGTCGCCGTCACCAATGACTACAACGAACCCGGTCGTTTCTCGACTTTGGTCGGCCAGGAATGGACCAACCACGCGCCCGGCCACCGCAACATCTACTACCGCACCGATCACGGTCCCATCCTGCGCTGCACGGATCCTAGATACAACACACTCGACAAGCTCTGGGCTGCCCTGGACAAACTCGAAGACCTCGACCCAATTGCCATCCCACACCACAGTGCGAACAAGGTCATGGGCGTCGACTGGGACCAAGGGTGGAACCCAAAGTACGAGAAGGCCGTCGAGATCTACTCGGTTTGGGGCAGCAGCGAAAAGCATGCCGATGATGGCAACACTCGCCCCATCCACTCCTGCGGGGGCGAAGTCCGCGGCCAACACGTCATTGACGCATTGAAGCGTGGATTCCATCTCGGCTTTGTCGGCGGTGGCGACATCCACGACGGACGTCCAGGCGATGCCATGCATGGCGACAGCTATCCCCCTAGAGAGTTTCGCAGCCATGACCAGGGGCTGACTGCTTGCCTCGCTCCTGTGCTGACGCGCGAGGCCGTCCACGATGCCATCAAGTCTCGGAGCACCTATGCCACCACACTGAGTCGCATTTACCTGGATGTCACCCGGGACGGAATGTCCCTGAATGTCTCCGCCGCCTCGGAACAGGGCATTCAAGATGTCGTCGCCGTCACCAACACAGGAGATCTGGTCTGCCTCGAACCGGAAGGTGACACACGCACTGTGGAGGGGATCATCGACCTGTCCGAGCTTGGCAGTACGGATTTCTGCTATGTCCGGGTCACAACCAAGACTGGGGAGATGGCGTGGTCCAGTCCCACCTGGGGGTAGGGAGGAAGAAGGGAGGAACGCTGAACTCTGAACGCTGAACGCTGTAGAGACAGAGACGGAACTCACCACGAAGACACGAAGCACACGAAGACTGAGGGAAAGCACGGGGACAACGCTATGAAAGCAGGCTTTGCCAAGATCGATATCACCCCGCGTGTGGGTGTCGAGCTCTGCGGCTTTGGTCCATTTCGAAATCGACACTCCATCGGTGTTCGCGACCAGCTCTGGGCACGGGCCATGGCCGTGTCGGACGGAGGCATGACCGTCGTCATCCTGAGCTGCGACCTGATCGGTGTCACGCTCGACATCACGCATGCAGTCCGGCACCTGGTCGAGGAGCAGACCGGCGTTTCTCCCGAAGCAATCATGGTGCATTGCACCCACACGCATAGCGGGCCGGCAACCGCAGCGATCATTGGCTGGGGCGATGCGGATATGCCCTACATGGAACTCCTCCCGCGACGACTCGCTCAAGCCTGCATCGATGCTGTCGCGGCACTGCAGCCTGCGGAGTTCGCACATGCCGCCGCTCCATGCGAGGGCATCGGCTACAATCGACAGCACGATCAGCGTCCATCCCTGGAAGACGCTCTGAGTCCCGACTGGCGCCCGCAACAGCCGGAACGGACTGACACCGTCTGCCACGCGATTCGAATCGACAGCCCGGAGACTGGCCAGACCATCGGCTTTCTCTCCTATTTTGGCTGTCATCCGGTTGTCTGCTGTGCGGAGACGCGCTACATCCACGGCGACTACGCCGGGGTCGCCACCAATCTGATCGAGGCGGACTTTCCGGGGTCCGTCGGTCTTTTCCTGCAAGGCGCGCAAGGTGACGTGAACACCTGCGTCGTGCATCATCCCGAGCCCGAGTCATTGAACGCGCTCGATGTCATTGCGTTGCGCTATGCCGAGAACGTGCGCTGCGGACTCCGCAACGCCGTCGCATTCGATCCCGAACCGCTGAACTGCGAACTCCGCAAGGCTACATTCACACGTGAAAAACACAGCATTTGCGAACTCCGCAGCATGCTAGACGAGAAGGAAGCCACACTCCGGCGCGATGGCGCCTCGGACGAAGACACCGATGTCCGCATGGCCATGGTCTACGCCCACGCATTGCGCACGCTCATCGCCAGAATGGAAGCAGGCACCTACGCTGATCCGGTGACCGAACTGCAGGGCATGCGACTCGGCCCCATCTCGTTTCTCGCTTCTCCATTCGAAACGTTCCAGCAGATCAAAAACGACGTTGTTGCGCAAGCAGCCAGTCCAGTGACGCTGGTCATGGGGATCACAAACGACTGTCTTGGATACGCTCCCGACACCGAGACGGCGGAAAGCGGTGGCTACGCGGCCAAGCAGGTTCCGTTCATGCTCGGGGAACTTCCGTTTGCGGAAGTGCACCGCGAACTGGCCGAGAGCTTGCTCGGGCTGGCCGAGAGCTTGCAGACGTAGAGAAATCCTTGGGCCGCACGTGAGTTCCCACCGGCCTCCCCAGTTCACGTACTTGAGATGGATACTCCATCATCCTGTGGGATGACTGTGCCAGGGATGTATTTTGGTCGAAATGTTCGAGCCTGTGCTTCATGTGTTCTGCGGGTCTCGCGAAGGGTGGAATCTTCGGCTATATTGGTCGGCTCGTGACGAAGGTTTTGGTCTGCCCGAGCCCGCAGCGTGGTGATTTGCATGTCGATGGATACCTTTGAACGCAACCTGTCGCTCCTCGTGGGGGAGGAGAATCTTGCGCTTGGCCGCAAGCTCTGCAGCGAGGGGGCGATTCTAGATGTGCGGAAGGCGTCCCGGGGTCTTGAGGTCCGGGTGGCGAACGAGCGTGGCACGTTTCACACGGTGCGCATCAGTATTCGCCAGCGCACTGTGACGGCGCAATGCGGTTGCATGAAGCAGGCGTTGTTCTGCGAGCACTCTGTGGCGAGCCTGCTTGTGATTGCCGAAGAGTATCCTGAGCAGGTGTCGTTTCTGAAGGAGTCGGATTTCCTGGGCGAATCAACGAACCGGGATCCGGGGGGTCGGTCATCCCTGTCCGACGCCGTCACGCGCTCTTCAGCTAGTCAGCCCCGTCTCGCCCGTGTCGCCGTGGAGTCTCTGCGCGAGCTTCTGGACGCCGAGTCGCGGGATATTCGGCTTAGCGTGGTTTGCCAGGAATCGCTGACCACCATGGAGAGCCACTGGAACCGAATCACACTACAGGTCTTCCCAACCTGCGGAGGACGCCACTACGCGCCGGGGAATGTCCGTCGACTCATGGAGTCCGGCATGGCTGCGGGAAACATGAGAACTGCGGACTTTACGCCGCAGGAGCATCAGATTATGCAATTCTTGTCGACGCACTCCTCGGCGGGGCAGAATGACGTGCAGCTGAACGCTCACGAGATGTGCGATCTCATGCATCGCATGACCGGTTTCGACTCGTTCGAGGTGGCCGGCCGTCCCGTGCACATTCACTCCACACCTCTGACACTGTCTCTGGCGATTCGGCAGCGAGAAGGAGGGAACGAGGTGGTCCCGCGCCTGTCGCTGGCCGACCGGGGCGTTCTCCCTCCCGGCCGTCCCGTGTACATCGCCGGGCGTGGTGGGTATTGGATCGGTCTCGGCGAAGAATTCTGGTGGCTTCCCGCTCTTCTGCCGCAGTCGTGGCTCTTGCTCTTTCTCAGCGGGCAGGCGCTGGCTCTCAGCGAGTCCGAGGTCTCGGCTTTGCTGGAACTGCGCAGGTGCCACCGTTTTCCCGTACGCATTGTCGAGGGCGAGGGGATTGAGGTCCAGGCGCCGCGTCCGGGCATATGCCGGCCATTCCTGGAACTGGACTGGGGCCGAGGAGGAATTGACGCGACGTTGGGCTTTTTCTATGCGGGGCGTCGCTGCGGGTTGGATGCTTCCCCGCTTGTGTGGGATCGTTCACATTTCATCCGCCGCGACCCGGAGGCGGAGACTGCCGCCGCCGCGCGTCTCAAAACGTCGGGATTTCGGCGTGACAAACGTCGCAAGGACCGCTTTCGGCTAAGCTCGCTGGATGATGTCTGGCAGTTTGTGCACGGTGGCGTGGATGATCTTCGCACGGCGGGGTGGAGAATTCTCTGGAGTCCGGAGTTTTCCGAGAATCGGGATGCATCGGGGGAGATTCGCCTCGTTGTCGAAGCGGGCGAAGAGGGGGATTCGTGGTTTGAGGCACAGTGCGAGCTAAGCGTGGGCGAGGGTGAGGCGGTGCCTTGGGAACGCCTTTCGGACGCATTGCGGAACGGCGACGAGTTCGTTCGCCTGGACAGTGGTGCGCTAGTGCGGCTTCCTGGTGATGTGCTGAGGGTGATTCGGCTTCTCCTGCGGCGTGCGACCACCACCGACGAGGGGCGCATGCGCTTCTGGCATTCGGCCGCCATTCCGCTGGGCGAGTTGCTTGCCCCGTACATGGGGGGAGGCAGCGCCGACTGGATGGCGTTGCGCGATCGTCTTGTGGATCCCCAGCAAACGGAAGCACCGGCGCTGTCCCCCTTGCTGGATGGTTGTCTGCGTCCGTACCAGAGAGAGGGCGTGCGCTGGCTGCGCTTGCTCGAGGATTGCAGTTTCTGTGGTATTTTGGCCGACGAGATGGGGTTGGGCAAGACCGTGCAGGCTCTTGCCGCCGTGGCCGCCAGGAAACGGGAGGGACTATGCAACCTGCCATCCATCGTCATCTGTCCCACCAGCCTGGTGGAGAACTGGCTCATCGAGTGCTCGCGCTTCACGCCCGAGCTTTGCGCGCTGGCGATCCGCGGGAACGAACGGACGGCGCTGATCGAGGCGATTCCTGAACACGACTTGGTGGTCACCTCCTACGCGTTGCTCCGGCGTGACATTGTGGAGTACGAGTCTCTTGTCTTTGACTACATCATCCTGGACGAGGCGCAGCATATCAAGAATCCGCGCACGGCCAATGCGGAGTCCTGCAAGGAGTTGCAGGGCGCGCACCGGCTGATTCTCACGGGAACCCCCGTGGAGAACTCGCTTGTGGAGATCTGGTCACTGTTCGATTTCCTGCTACCCGGCTATCTGGGAACGCACCGCGATTTTCGCCATGATTATGAAGTTCCGGTGGCGAACGGGCAGGGGGATCGCACGACGAAGGAACTGGCGGCGCACATCCATCCGTTCATCCTTCGCCGAACGAAGCAGGAAGTGTGCAAGGAGCTGCCCGACAAGATCGAGCAGGTGCTCTATTGCGAGCTTGGGGCAGAGCAACGGCATCTCTACACCACGGTTCTCGCCGCGGGTCGGCAGATGCTGCAGCAGGCGAAGAAAGAGGGATGGGGGAAGCGGCGATTCGAGCTGCTGTCCATTCTTGTGCGACTGCGTCAGATCTGTTGTCATCCCGTGCTTCTTCCCGATGAACTTCTCGAGGGATTTCCCTCCTCCGTGCCATCGGCGAAGACCGAGCTGGCGCGCGAGGTGATTCTCGAGGCGGTGGACAGCGGGCATAGGTTGCTTTTCTTCAGCCAGTTCACGGGCGTTCTCAAGCTGTTCATCCCCTGGTTGGAGGAGAACGGGATCCGCTACGAATACTTGGATGGCTCCACGCAGAACCGACAGGAGCGGGTCGACCGGTTCAATGCGGACTCGACCATCCCCGTCTTCCTCCTCAGTCTCAAGGCGGGCGGTACTGGGCTGAACCTCACGGGTGCGGACACGGTGATTCACTATGATCAATGGTGGAATCCCATGGTGGAGGATCAGGCGACTGATCGCACGCATCGCATTGGACAGACGCGCACCGTGACCGCCATGAAGCTGGTGGCTAGACACACGGTAGAGGAGAAGGTTCTCGCGCTGCAGGAGAGCAAGCGCGATCTGTTCAACAAGCTGATCAATGGTGCGCCTGGCCGGATTGGGGAGCTTACGGAAGAGGACATGGAGTTTCTGCTCTCGAAGGGGCAGTAGTCGGTGCGGACTCAAAGGAGGCGTCATGAAGGATCTGACAAAACTTGCGCATACCCGCTGTTTCATGCTGGACATGGACGGGACGTTCTACTTGGGCGACAGGCTTCTTCCCGGAGCGCTGGAGTTTCTCGAGCTGATGGAGCGCCGGGGCACGCGCTGCATGTTCCTGACGAACAACTCCTCACGTTCCCGCAAAGAGTATGTGGCAAAACTGGCGCGCTTCGGGGTGGAGATCGACGAGGGGGCGATTTTCACCTCTGGGGAGGCCACGGCGCTGTGGTTGCGACGCGAGCGTCCCGGCGCGCGCATCTGCGTGATCGGCACGCCTGCGCTGGAGGATGAGTTCCGACGCTTCGGTTTCGAGCTTGTCGAGAAGGATCCGGAAGCCGTGGTGCTGGGTTTTGACACGACGCTGACCTACGAGAAGCTGTGCCGCCTCTGCGATTTTGCGCGTGCGGGTCTTCCGTACATCGCGACCCATCCGGACATCAACTGTCCAACCGAGTCTGGGTTCATTCCGGACATTGGCGCGATGATGGAGCTGGTGGCGACCTCGACCGGACGGCGTCCGGACATCATCATTGGCAAGCCGTACGCCCCGATGGCCGAGGCGCTCGCAGTGAAGACGGGGCTCGATCTCGAGCAGATCACCATGGTGGGCGACCGCCTGTACACTGATATCGCGCTTGGACGAAACGGGCTCTCCACCGTGCTGGTTCTCAGCGGCGAAACGACCGCAGAGGATTTGGAGGACTCGGAGTTCACGCCAGACTATGTGATGAGGGATCTGGCCGAATTGGTCGAGACCCTCGAGGAGATCGGAGAACCGTCATGATCACCCAACTCGTTGTCGTCACTTTGACTATTGGCCTGTTCGTCGCGGGGGCGTATCACTGCGGCAAAGCGATGAAGCGCACGGGAAACCGGGGCTACGGGTTGCTGGCGACCTACTTCATTCTGTCCGCGTTTCTCACGGTGCTCGGGAATCTCGACGATGGGGCCGACCCCACGCAGGGGCTTCTTCCAGAGGTAACGGAGGATACCCCTGCGGAGCCGGTTCCCGCCGATACCGAGAGCACCTCGCTGCCCTTCATGCCACTGCTCCTCTTTGCGGGGGTGTACATGGTGCTCAAGGACGATCCGCGAATAGCGCCCGAGGAAGCGATTGCGGGCGAAGATGAGGAGACGGGCGCTGCGAGCGATGAAGAGGGGAACGCCTTGGAGGATCAAACGGCAAAGACTGCCGATTGACGCAGTGGGCGGCGACCGGGGGCGACACGCCCTCCAGGAAGACACGGCCGCT
>JAGLDW010001019.1 GCA_023145395.1 Lentisphaeria bacterium
GGGGTGGACGCATCCGGGGTGGACGCATCCGGGGTGGGCGCATCCGGGGTGGGCGCATCCGGGGGGGTATCGATGCTATGCCCTTCTCCCTCTGGGAGAAGGGCCTTTGGCGCCGATAGCACCCCAGGGGATGAGGGGGGCCCGCTGGACGAATAAACTCAGTTCCTGCTAGTGTAGCCCCAAGGAGAAACACCTCATGAAATACCTTGGGCTTTTGGGAATCTTGGGTCTTTTGGTTGCTTGCTCTGATAGCGATTCGACGGTGGGGCCTCGGCTTTGTAACTCGGATGCCGATTGCGGAGATAGTCAGATCTGCGTCAATCATGCCTGTCGTGATGAATGCGGGACGGACTTTGATTGCGACACGGGTGAAGAATGCGTATCGGGTGCCTGCCTTGTCGTTTGTTCGGGGGATGGAGACTGCCCCGAGGGCGAGCTTTGCCAGGCCGGCCAATGTGTGCCCTCCGGCTGCATCGACATGGACGACGACGGCTACGGCATCAACTGCGACAAGGGCGGGGACTGCGACGACACGAACCCCGACACCTACCCCGGCGCGCCCGAGTTATGCGACGGAGAAGACAACGACTGCGACCAGGTCAGCGACTCCGGCATTACCTGCGGCCTCGTCTGCTGCGCTTCCGGTGAGTATTGCCTCGCCGGGGCCTGCGTACGGGACACGGGCGACTGCACGGAAGACCTCGACTGCCAGGAAGACAGCTACTGCCACGAAGGAGGCTGCATTCCCTACGGCACGGGACCGCGCGGGGACTGGAACCCCGACTGCACCCGCCTGACCGTCGCCGGCCTCTTCCAGCCCGCCTTGCAATGCGAGTGGACGGGCGCCGGGGACTTTGCGAACCACCTTCAGGTGCTGGGCACCCCCACGGTGGCCGACTTCAATTTCAACAACAACTCGGAGATCATTCGGCCCTCCATCGTCTTTAACTCCTACGACGGCGTGGACGGCGACTCGGGCGTGCTGACCGAAGAAGACGGCGTCTTGCGCATCATCGACGGCGCCACCTGTCAGACCCTGTTCTCCCTGGGCCCCTACTTGAACGGCTGCAACCCGGTCACCATCGGCGACTTGGACGGCGCCCCGGACGGACGCCCGGAAATCGTCGCCCACACGAACACCGGCGGCGTGATCGCCTACAAATACAACAACGGCACCGAGGCCTTCGATGTCTTGTGGACAGGCCATGACGCGGGCGGCGCACCGGTCGTCTTCGCCGAAGGCGCAACCAGCTGGGGCGGACCCTCCTTGGCGGATCTCGACGACGACGGCTCGCCCGAAGTCTTGAGCGGGGGCCTGGTTTACGA
>JAGLDW010000102.1 GCA_023145395.1 Lentisphaeria bacterium
TCGGCATGTACGCCTTCCTGATCCTCGGCGCGGCGACCATGATCTACCCCTTTCTGCTCATGATCTCGGGTAGTACCAAGAGCGCCATGGACATCAAGTTCTTCGACGCGTTTCCCCGCTTCCTTGTGGACCAGGACTGGATGTATGCCAAGCATCTCGAGGGTCTCTTCAACGAGAAGATTCTCAACCTGGACCAAGTGTATGACATGGACGAAGTCGCCTTCGAGCGGATCGCCGCGCCGGACACCGCGCTCACTGTGCGCGTGTTGGACGCCTGGCAGAACCGCGGTGCCAAACCGTCCGAAGACGAACGCAAGAAACTCGACAGCCTCTTCCGCGACGCGAACATCCCCGCCATGGTCCGCAAGAGTGAATACGCCCGCGCTTGGAAGGCGTTTCTTCCCAGCTACCAAGGCACGGTCGATGCCGACCCCGCATCCCTACAGAAAGCGCTGACCGCCTTCGAAAAAGATTCCGACTACCCGGCTGGCGAGCCAAATCGGAAGCTCGCAGCCGAGTTCGAGGCCTTCCTCGCCGAGACCGAGATCCCCTACTACGCCTTCTCGCCCGGTTATCTGCACACCCCGACTTCCCGCACCATGCCATCCGTTCTGCGTGGCTTCAAAACATTTCTCCAAGGCAAGTTCGGCAAGACCATCGACGAGATCAACAAGGGTCTTGGCACGGAATACGTTGGCTGGAACAGCATCTACGCCCTCCCCCCAAGCTGCCTGCTTCGCCGGGACAAACCAACGCTCAACTCGTACAGCCGGACGCTGAGCGAATACTGCAAGCAAATCCCCAACGGCCTGCGCTACTACTTCTCGCCCGAAGGCTTCTTCAAGAAGCAGTATCTGAAGACGCAATACGGCATGGATATCGCCAAGTACAACGAGGAGCACGGCACGAGCTATGGCTCCTATGAGGATGTGCACCTCGCACGCAGCTATCCCGAAGAGGCGTCGGAGACGGAGCGCAAGGACTGGGAGGACTTTGTGCGCAACACACTGGCGTTGCAGTGGGTGCGCGTCACCCCCGAAGCACTCCCCGAATACCACACTTTCCTGAAAGCCAAGCACCAGAACATCCAGAACGTCAACAAGCACTACGGCACCAGCTACACTTCCATCGAGGACATCCCGCTGTTCGACGAACCACCGGAGTCCGGCCTGGCCTTGATCGATTGGGAGTCCTTCATCACCGGTTGGCAGGACCCGGAAACTGGAGCTTCCGCCCAGGCCGCTGCAAAAAATCTCCGGCTCGAAACGCTCGAGTTCCGGTTTCAGGACTGGCTGATCAAACGCCACGGGGATCTTACCTCGGCCAACCAAGCCTGCAACACCGCGTACACGTTCGGCGCCGCCATCAGCATGCCGCAGCACGACCTGCACAAAGCATACTTCCTCGACAATCTCAGCGCCCTGCGCCGCGAATTCGTCACCCGCAACTACCGCACAGTCGCCGAGTACATGCTCTTTCACGGCCGCGGCATCCTGAACACGATCATCTACTGCTCGCTGGCCGTCATGTCCGCCCTGCTGGTCAACCCGCTGGCCGCCTATGCGATGAGCCGATACAAGATGCCCTCCAGCTACAAGATCCTGCTCTTTCTCATGTGCACCATGGCCTTCCCCCCCATGGTCACCAGCATCCCGAACTTCCTCATGCTCCGAAACCTGGGGTTGCTGAACACATTTGCCGCCCTCATTCTGCCTGGCATGGCCAACGGCTATTCCATCTTCCTGCTCAAAGGCTTCTTCGACGCCCAGCCCCAGGAACTCTACGAGAGCGCTCAGCTTGATGGCGCCAGCGAATGGGTCCTGTTCTGGCAGATCACCATGGCGCTGTCCAAGCCCATCCTGGCGGTCATCGCACTGGCCGCCTTCACCAGAGCCTATTCCAACTTCATGTTCGCATTCGTCACCTGCCAGGACGAAAAAATGTGGACCCTGATGGTCTGGCTCTACCAGCTCCAGCAGCGCAGCGGACAGGCGGTCATGTACGCCTCGCTCATCATCGCCGCCATCCCCACGTTCCTCATCTTCCTCTTCTGCCAGAACATCATCATGCGCGGTATCGTGGTCCCCTCCGAGAAGTAGGCCGCGCAATCCAGTCAGTGGCTCGGGACCTCCGGGAC
>JAGLDW010001020.1 GCA_023145395.1 Lentisphaeria bacterium
TGGTCGGCGTCCTCCCATTCGTAGGACACTGCTCCCACGTCGAATTGGACGACGAACTGCTTGTCCTTGTAATCGATGCTGGCGACGCGCCCTAGCTCGCCGTTGAACACTCCCTTGTCGTAGTTGTTCACCGTCTGCATCACTCGGTCGCCGATGCGGAAATGCCGGTTTCCAAAAGACAGTTCGGGACGTTTGTCACGGGGCGACAGGGCGTTCTGGAGCGCTTCGTTCAGCGCCTCCGCACCGCAGCTTCCCCGGTGCATGGGCACCAGCACTTGGATGTCCCGCAACGGATCGAATCCGAACGTCTTTGGAATCCTGTCGCTAACCATTCTCGTGATGATGTCGGCCGCGTGCTCGGGATCGTCCTGCTCGATCCAGTAGAAATCGGCTCGCCTTCCCTTTGGCACGGGGGCGGTGTCGGGCATGTGTCCCTGGTTGAGGGCATGGGCGTTGGTGATGATGCGGCTTGACGCGGATTGACGGTACACACGGGTCAATTCGGTCACGGAAATGCGTCCGCAGCGAATGAGATCGTGCAGCACGGAGCCAGGCCCCACGGACGGGAGCTGATCCCGGTCGCCCACTAGAACGAGTCGTGTCCCGGGCTGAATGGCGCGGAACAGGCTGCGCGCGAGTGGCACGTCGAGCATGGACACCTCGTCCACGATCAGCAGATCGCAGTGAAGGGGGTTGTCTGCATTGTGGGTGAAGTCGCCGCAGGCAGGATCCCATTTCAGCAGGCGATGAATCGTCTTCGCCTCTGCGGATGTGCACTCGCTCATTCTCTTGGCGGCGCGTCCGGTCGGAGCGGCGAGCAAGGTCCGCCAGCGCAGCCGGGCGGCCACTTCGACGACCTGCGCGAGCGCCGTCGTCTTGCCCACGCCGGGGCCGCCTGTCACGATGCTGACCGACGCGGAGAACGCGGAAGCGACGGCGGCCTTCTGCTCGTCGTTGAGTTTTCCGTACTCCTCGCCGAGTATCTTGGGAGGCACATCGTCGGGGTGTCGGGGGACGTTGATCAGGAGCAGCAGCGCTTCGGCCAACTCGGTCTCCGCGACATAGAGCCGTTTGAGATAGACGTAGACGGAGGCGTCCGCGTTGGTCGTGTTCTGGAATACAAGATGCCCGGCCATGTGTGCCTGGTCGATGCCGGATTCCGCCTCTTTCTCGCCCACATCCAGCACATCCGCCGCCGCGGCCACGAGCAGTTGTCTGGGATGGCATACATGGCCCTGCTTGGCAAGTTGATCGAGCACATGCAGCACGCCGGCCGCCAGCCGTTGCGGCGCGTTTTTCTCCACCCCCAGCCGCTGGGCGATTCGGTCGGCGGAAAGAAAGCCGATGCCCCGGACATCGGTGGCGAGCTGGTACGGATTGCGGCGGATCACCTCCGGCGCACCGGCACCGTATTGGGCGATCACCCGCGCGCAGTAGGCCATGCTGAGACCCAGACCTTGCAGAAAGACCATCACCTCGCGCTGGTCCGCATGCTCCCGCCACGCCTTGCGGATCTCGGCGATGCGCTTGACGCCGACGCCAGCCACTTCCCGCAGACGCTCTGAGTACTTGTCCAAAACCTCCAGCGTGTCCGTGCCGAAGCGTTCGACAATCCTCTGGGCGTATTTGGGGCCGATCCCCTTGATCAGGCCCGAGGCGAGGTACCGGCGGATGCCCTCCTCGCTGGAGGGAAGCACCGCTTTGAAGGATTCGACGCGGAGTTGGCGACCGTGCTCCTTGTGGTTCTCCCAGCGTCCCGACGCCTCGATCTCCTGCCCCTCCAGGAGCTCGCCCATCGGCCCGACAATGGTGTGTTCGCTCCCCTTGTGATCGATGAGCCGGAGCACCACGTATTGCCCGTCTTTGCTGGAGAATACGACGCGGAGCACCTCGCCTCGGACCACGTGGGACGTGGCGGAGCGTTCGGGCGCCTTTCCATCGTTGTCGCCACGCTGTGTGAAGAGATCAGTGGGCATTCGGCGCCTCCCGGGGCCGTGCCACCACACCGGCCTCCATGCGCTGTCGCACCGCCTCGTAGAGCAGGAGCGCCGTGGCGGTTGCCACATTGAGCGAGTCGGCTTGTCCCAGCATGGGGATGCGCACCTGCAGGTCCGCCCGGTCCAGCCACTCCTGGCTGAGCCCGTATTGCTCCGCTCCGACCGCGATGGCCAGGGGGCCGGAGAGATCGACTTCCGTGTACAGGCGGTCCGCGTGAGGCGTGGCGGCCAGGACGCGGACTCCGCCGTTCGCAAGCCAGGCGAAGGCTTCGTCCGCCGTTGCCTCGGCCACGGGAACGGAGAACACGCTGCCTGTGCTGGCACGCACCACATTCGGGTTGAAAAGGTCCGTGCACGGATCGCAGAGAATCAGACCAGTCACCCCCGTGGCATCGCAGGTGCGCAGCATGGTGCCCAGATTGCCCGGCTTCTCGATCGCCTCGGCGACAAGGTACAGGGGAGGGGGGGCGCTGTCCGGCAAGTCGGCCAGACTCCTGCGGAGCTGGGGCGCCAGGCCAAGCAGGCCCTCGGGTCGATCCCGATACGCCATTTTGCGGAACACGGGTTCGGTGGTGGTGAAGACCGTGGCGCCCTGCTCTGCCAACGCCGAGATCAATGCCTGCTCGTTCTCGCCTTGGAAGAGTTCTTCGCACACGTAGAGTTCGTCGATGGGAACGTGATTGGCGAGGGCGCGCCGCAGGCAGCGGTAGCCCTCGATGATCATGCGTTCTTCGCGGTCGCGTCCCCGCCGGTCGCGCAGCCGCACGACCTGTTTAACTCTTGGATTTTTAAGGCTGACAAGGTGCATGCAGAGCCTGTATGGCCGATGGGCAGTGGTGGTCCAACCCATGTTTGATGTTTCAGAGGGTCAAGCTATTGTAAGGCGGCAACAGGAACGTGGCAAACGACCATGGCCCGATCACGCCGATCGGGCTTGTTTTTTGGTCGGATATAAATGATCGGACCGCAACTACTGGTCCGGCAAGAAACCAGCGCAACGCACAGTGGAGAGTTCGGAACATGGCGAACACAGTGCTCATCGGTCTACAATGGGGTGACGAGGGCAAGGGAAAGATCATCGACGTTCTGGCTTCGAGAGCCGATGTCGTGGTCCGTTTCCAAGGAGGCAACAACGCCGGACACACCGTCGAGATCGGCGACCGGAAGTTTGTGCTGCACCTTATTCCCTCCGGCATGCTTCGCCCGGATTCACTCTGCGTCATCGGCAATGGTCTGGTGGCCAATCCGGTGGCCATTCTCGACGAACTCTCCGAGTTGCGGGAGAAGGGGATCGACATCCGGAATCGGCTCCTTATCAGCGACAGAGTCCAACTTATCTTCGAATACCACTGCATGTACGACGGTATGCGGGAAGGGCAGCTTGGCGCCGGCAAGATCGGCACCACCAAGCGCGGCATTGGCCCCGCCTACGCGGACAAGGCGGCTCGCTGCGGCATCCGTGCCGCCGACCTACGCAATCCTGCGGTCCTGAAGGAGCGCTTCCACGCCGAGGGGACGCGCTACAACGAATTGTTCAAAGCCGCTGGCGCGGATCTGCTGGACCTGGACGCAGAGTGGGTGAAGCTCGAGGCGACCGCCGCAGAATTGGCACCCATGGTGACGGACACGACTCTCTTTCTGAACCGCTCGATCAAAGAGGGAAAGGAAATCCTCTTCGAGGGTGCTCAGGGGACGTGGCTGGACATCGATTTTGGCAGCTATCCCTTTGTCACCAGCAGCAATACCACCTCGGGTGGCGCCTGCACGGGAACCGGAGTGCCTCCGACGAGCATCGACGCGGTCGTGGGCGTGCTGAAAGCCTATACGACGCGTGTGGGAAGCGGTCCGTTCCCCACGGAATTGGACAATGCCGAGGGCGAGGCGCTGCGCCAGAAGGGCGGCGAGTTCGGCGCCACCACGGGTCGGCCTCGACGCTGCGGCTGGTTCGATGCGGTGGCCAGTCGCTACGCCATCATGATCAACGGTGTCACCGGAATCGCTCTGATGAAGATGGACGTGCTTGATGACCTCGAAACTCTGAAGATCTGCACGGCCTACGAGATCGATGGCAAGGTCGTCGAGGATATGCCGGCGGACGCGGACATGCTCTCCCGGGTCAAGCCCGTGTACGAGGAGATCGAGGGCTGGTGTGAAGACACCACCGCGATCACTTCCTACGACGATCTTCCGGCGAAGGCCAAGGCCTACATCGCCCGGCTCATGGAGCTGGTGGAAGGCACGCCGCAGATCATCTCCGTCGGACCGAGGCGCGCGCAGACTTTCGAGGTGTAGCGGAAGCGGGGCCTGCATGTCGGACGATCTTCACGAACGGGCGGTTCCCCGTCACGTCGCCATCATCATGGACGGCAATGGACGCTGGGCCCAGCAACGAGGCCTGCCCCGCATCGATGGGCACAAGGCGGGGGCGGAGAGTGTCAGCCGGACTGTGGAGGCATGCTCCGACCTCGGCATCGAGTATCTGACACTCTACGCGTTCAGCACCGAAAACTGGAAGCGTCCGATGACCGAGGTGGGGGCGTTGATGCGTCTTCTCGGCACCTTTCTGGACGAACGGGTCGATGAGCTGAACAAGCATGGCGTGCGCTTGAACGCGATCGGCGAGCTGGAACGTCTGGCGGCGCCAGTCCGGCGGAAGCTTGACAAGGTCATGGCCGCGACGGCGGGGAACGCGCGCGGCACGCTGACTCTGGCGCTCAGCTACGGATCCCGTGCGGAAATCACCTCGGCGCTTCGCCGCATCGTCGGAGAAATCGCTGCCGGAGATCTCAAAGTCTCCGAGATCACCGAGGACACGGTTTCGTCCCATCTCGACACGGCGGGTCTGCCGGACCCCGATCTTGTCATTCGCACGGCGGGAGAGCATCGCCTGAGCAATTTTCTTCTCTGGCAGCTGTCCTACGCCGAATTCTGGGTGACACCGGATTGCTGGCCGGATTTCAGCCGCGATCATTTGTGTGCGGCGATCCGCGACTACAACTCCCGCGATCGACGTTACGGAGGATTGACAGATGCTTAAGACACGCCTTGCCACGGGTCTGCCTCTCGCGGCTGTCACCATCGCCGCGTTCTGCTGGCGCGGATTTCCGGGAAGCGCCTTGTTTCTCTTGCTGGCAGCCGTGTTTGTGAGTGTGGCCGTGCACGAGTTCTTCGGCATGATGGACAAGCTGAAGCTTCCCGGTTTTCGACTTGCCACCATACTGGCGGCCATCGGGATGCTGGTCGGCAACTGGTATTGCGGGCGCTGGGGGAAGGGTGGGGAGTCGCTCGGGATGGCCTTTGACGCAATGGTCGGAGGCATCTTTCTGCTGTTTCTTTTCCTGGCGTTGTGCCGGCACGTGCCCGGGCGTGCGAGCTTGTCGCGTCTCCTGGTGTCCATCGGCGCGTTGGGCTATGTAGTCTGGCCGCTGCTTTTCCTTGCCAAGCTCTATTTTCAGAGTGGTGGCATGTCGGGACGTCTGCTCGTCCTCTATCTCGTTCTAATCACGAAAATGGGGGATGTTGGGGCGTTCATCGTGGGCACGACAACCGCTCGAAGGAAGAATGGGAACCACAAGCTGGCACCGAGTCTGAGCCCGAAGAAAAGCTGGGAGGGGCTTGCGGGTGGACTTGTGTTCAGCCTGGTTGCCTCTCTGGCCATGGTGCACTTCGGAGGCGCCCGTCTGACCCTGCATGGGACACCCGTTCTAGGCTTGTTCAGCGCGGCGTTTCTCGCGGTCTTCTGCACGCTGGCCGGACTGCTCGGAGACCTTGCCGAATCCTTCCTCAAGCGCGCTTCGGACACAAAAGACAGCGGACGCATTCCCGGACTGGGAGGCGTGCTGGACATTGTGGACAGCCTGATTCCAGTGGCGCCGGTTTTCTATGCCTATGTGCACATCGCACAGCATTTCCTCCAGTAGGCGCTCTCGCGCGGACCCGCGAGGAGGGGCGGCTTATCTGCCAATCGGCTTGTAGCGGCGGTAGGAGAAGGACATCCCATTTGTCGGACGCGGCATTTGCTTGATGTCACGGGCGCCGTTCCAGTAGGCTCGTGCCTGGCGTGCATACTCTCTGAGTTCCGCGCTTGGGAGGAGGAGGACGCCTTCAGGTAGCATGTGCCCCTCGGGCACCTGGAGTTCATGGGCTTTCAACACGGTCTCCAAAAAGGGCTTGACCGCTTCGTCATCGCGTGCGCACTGGACGAGGGCGAAGGTGCATGAGCACAGGGTCTCGTCCAGCTCGAAAAGCATCTCGCCCATCTCTCCAGGAACGACCGGTGTGGTCGCCTGCACGACTAGGCGTTTCATGAGTGGGGTGGCGATGGGGCGCAGGCGTCCTGCCGTCCAGATGGCCGCGCTGCGGTTCATACCACTCATCTTGAGCATGGAAACCGTCTTGAGCACTTTGAAAATGGTCTTGTTGAACACGTTCCCATCACCGATCCATCCCATGGAGATGATGGCGGCATGCCGGACGGTCTCCTCCTTGTCAAAAGCAAGCGTCTTGATCGTGCCGTAGGTCTTGGGGACGCGAAGCTGGCCAAGCGTTCTGCCCACGCCCTCGCGCACGCCGGGGTCCGTGTGCGAGGCGAGACGTTGCACGTCTTCAGCCGCAAAGGCGGCCTCGAACTGTCCCAGAGCGAAGACGGCGGCGGCCACATTCACGGGTTTCTTCTCACGTCTCAGGCCCGTGTGGATGCGTTGGGCGTACTCGCGGCTGTTCAATCGGCCGAGGATGCGGTATGCGTGGTAGCGCGAGTAGGCTTTTGGGGCGTTGAGCATGGCTGACACTGCGGCGGCGACCGGTTCTCTGGCGTGGATCCTCACCAGACTCTCCTCCACTTGGCGCCGGACCAGCGTGCGGTCGTCCGCGATGTGTGCGACAAGTCTTTTCCGGGCAGGCGCACCGGGAAACACGGCCAGGCTTTTGGCAGCCAGTCTGCGCACCTCCGGGTCCGGGTCGTCCATGAGTGCCAGTAGCGTGTCCAGGAAACGCGCTTCGGCGAGTCTGCCGAGCTTGAGTGCAAGTTCGGCGCGGGTGGTCGCGTGCGGGTCCGCGAGGAAGATGGGCACGAGTTTGCCTCGGATTGTCTCGGGCAGTGCCGCAAGTTCTCGAACGAGAGCCCGTCGGATGACGGGCTCGTCCTCGCGCGCAGCCTTGACAAGGAAGCTGTGTCGCTCGGCGATTGCGGCCTTGTGGCAGGCGGCGGTTGCGGCGGCTGCGCGGATCCGGGGGTTGGGATCCTTCAGCAGCTTCTCATAGAGCGCGAGCTTTCCCCTGCGCCATCCGTCTCGAAGCACGTTCGCAGCGGCTTCGCGCAGCATCTGCGAGGTCTCGTTCTGCAGCAGGTTGATCAGCGCTTCGAAGTCTGGTTCCGGGCACGTCCCCATGAGGCGTATGCCCCAGTAGCGCATATCCTCTCCAGGCGCCGTCATGGCGGTTCGCGCCAGAGGCAGCAGTTTGGGATCTCCGAATCGGCTTGTCGCAAGGTTCTGCAGGAGGGTGGCGCGGACCAGCGGATCGGCCTCCGCGGCGGCATGGTCCAGGAGAACGCGGAAACCCTCTTCGATCTTCGATCTGCGGAGTTCGCGAATAATGTGGATGCGAAGATCGCCATCCGCCAGGCGGAGCGCCTCCCTTTGGAGCTCCACTTCGGCGGGAGTGACGAAGACCGGGTAGTTCCCCGGATAGATGTCCTCGCGGACGAAGGGCCTCTGTTCCCACACGGGAAGCAGCAGGGGGAACAGCGTGATGGCTTTCAGGGTGGTCAGTGCCATGGCGGAACGGCTCCAGCTGGGTGGCGGGTCAGACTCGGTGATTGAAAATGATATGCACGCGGATGGCGGTGATGATGGAGAGGATCAGGCTGAGTGCCCCGAGGAAGATCAGGTTGTTCATCCACAGCCGCATGCCAAAGATCGAGGGAAGGTTTCCGAACATCTCGTTGGACGAGAGCTGCAGTGCCGCGACGAGGGGGTTGAAGCAGAGCACGAAGGATTGGACTTGGGGGGATATGCGGGACCCGAAGAGCAGGACGGACAGCGTGCCGATGCAGACGAGGACGGCGAATCCATAGCTGATCGCGGTGGCCGCGCCTGTGGTGGGCGTGAGGGTGGATGCGCAGAGGCCCGTGATGACGAAGGTGGTTGTTGTGAGGATCAGGACCGCCATGCAGGCCGCGACACGCCAATAGGAGGATTGGGTCTCAAGGTAGGCGAGCGCCCACAGCACCGGCAGACTGCTCGCCAGGAAGATGAGCGTGTACAGCAGACCCGCCTTCAGTTTTCCGAACACTACGGTGCGGACGGAGACGCTGGTCATGCGCAGCATGGTCAGGGTGCCGGCGGTGCGCTCGTCCGTGATGCTGCCCGCGCAGACTGCCGGGGCGAAGAAGGCCACAACGCCGACTTGGAAGATGAGGGCAACCACGCGCACGTCGTCGGGCTCCAGGTTGGTGGCGAACTGCATGGCGGTCAGGAAAAGCAGGGTCATGCTGATGACGATGCAGGTGAAGATGCTGCGCACGATGAACTTTGGATGCCCGAAGATGCGGCTGCGGATCTCGGCGACGAAGATGGGGTTGCGCCAGGAGCCAATGGATTTCTTGCGCCGGAGAGGATCGATGATGTAGAACAGTCGGCGTTTGAGTGTGCGAGGCCCCGTATACTGTTTGACTATGGCGGTCTTGCGCTGCTTTTGCGGGCGCAGAACAAAGATGCAGAAAGTCGCTAGAAACACCAGAGACAAAAACACCATGCCCATCACGTTGTAGCGGAATACCTCGGGGGCGAGCAATCCGGTCATGCCCAGCTCGTAGCGCTCCGGATGGTTGAGGGCGAAAAGGACCTCGAATGGACTGAGGCTGCGCACGATGTGCCAGAGACGGCCCAAGCCTGCGATCTGGGAGAGAAGCACCGAGGGAAGCCACGTCGCGCCGGCCATCACCAAGATGCCCACATACGTGAAAACCAGCGCGGTGAAACTGCGCTGGCAGAGCGAGCTTACGGCCAGGCCGAACAGGCCGTACGTCAATGTGGCTAGCAGAAGCACGGAGTACGCCTTCAGCAGCAACGGTACGCTGATGCCGCCTGACAGCGCGCAGATGGCGGTGATGGGGATGGAGGTGATCACCACTAGAAAGGTGATGGCCAGTGACGAGAACAACTTGCCAACCATGATCTCCCACGGGCTTAGCAGGGTGGTGAACAGCATCTCGAAGGAGTGGTTCTCCCGTTCCTGGGTGATCGTGGTGGCGACAAAGCCGGGGATCAGCAGGATGACCAGAATGAGATTGAGGTTGAGGAAGACCGAGAAGATTTCGTTGCTGTTCGTCTCGGCGAAGATGCCTGTGCGCGGCCAGAGTACGAGGAGCGTGGCGCTGAGGGAGAGAATGAGCGCCAGGGTCATGGCCAATGTCTTCCGACAACGCGTGTCGGCTTTGAATTCGCGCAGGAAGATCGGGTTTTTCCAGAGTCCGAGCATGGTGATTCCTGTGCCTATTCCTGTTCAGATTCGCCGGTGACGCTGAGGAAGACCTGCTCCAGATCCGCCTCTTCCTCCTTGAGCGAGACCACGCGGAGGCCCTTGCTGACCAGCGCGGTGTTCAGATCGGCCACCTCGCGGCGTGTGCCGGAGAAAATGAGGCGGACCTCGTTGCCGGAGGCGGTGGCTTCATCCACGTTGGGGAAGTCGAGACAGCATTTCACGGCTTTGGGCGTGCCGCCGTCAATGGTCAGTGACAGCACCAGTTTCTCTCGGAGTGTGTCGGTGATCTCCGCAACGGTTCCGCACGCCATGAGGCGCCCCTGCTTGCAGATGCCGACCAAGTCGCAGACGGACGCAAGCTCGGGAAGGATGTGGGAGGAGAGCAGGATCGTCTTTCCCATGTCCCGGAGGCGCTGGATTGTCAGGCGCATCTCGATGCGTGCCTTGGGATCGAGTCCCCCAGCCGGCTCGTCGAGAATGAGCACCTCGGGATCATGCAGAAGTGTCTTGGCCAGGCCGACGCGCTGGCGCATGCCCCGCGACAGGGACGCCACCTGGTAGTCCATCATGTACTGTCCGTCCGTCAGGCGGAGCACCTCGTCGATGCGGCCCTTGCGCTGCTTGGGGGCGATGCGGTAGGCTGCGCAGAAGAAGTCGAGATATTCCCAGACGGTCATCTGCTCGTAGACGCCGAAGATGTCGGGCAGGTACCCGATCATGCGCTTGATCTTCTGGTTGTTGGCGGGCGTGACTTCGATGCCGTTGATGTAGGCGCGTCC
>JAGLDW010001021.1 GCA_023145395.1 Lentisphaeria bacterium
CCACCGCCATAGTCTCTGCTGAGTTTTTCTGTCTTGATCATCGTTCTGTTTCCACTCTGTGGACGGTCCTGGATCAGAAGGCTAGAGAGAAGTCTCGTCGGCGTTTGTCACACCTTTGCCGTGCATGCGCACAGACTTGATTCGCCACATGTTGGCACGTTCCATTTGGAGCGAGCCGTGCAGTTGCTTGCGCTGGGAGAGGCGCACAAGTAGGCGCATTCGCCCGGTGACTGGATTGAGTAGCGGTCGCGAACCGAGGCCGGTGAAGCTGTAGGTGCTGCCTTTGACCGATGTCGGGACAACAGCTCCAGGCCAGGCACGGTCACCAATGTCCTGGGTGTTCTGCCCCGCACTCATGGTTTCCTCGGCAAGAGCAACGTCGAACGTCACATTCTCGCCGGGTGAGACTGCCTCGATTTCAACGACTGCCTCCGACAAGCGCACGCCCGCCAGCCACGGAGGAAACTGCACATCATAGGGGATTGCCATGGTGGGCCGACGCAGAATGCCCTCGCCCCACTGACTGGCGACGGTCACGATGCGTGCGAGCCCTCCGCCGGGACGGATCCGCAGCAATGCGGGGGGGATGGCTACCTCGCCATGGGACACGTCCATGCGGAGAGGCAGAAAATGGATGGCGTATCCTCGCTTTTCGAATCCCTCCAAGTCGAGGGTGACATCGTGGATTTGGCTGTCCCAGTCTTGAAGGTAGACAAGACTGGGTTGAGGAAAGCGCCCGGAGGCCAGGTAGGGCTTGAGCAGAGCCAGAAATGTGTTCAGCTCGATGCCTCCGCCAGCGGGCTGCATGCCGGTGACCGCACCTTGGCTGATGGTTGCGGAGAGAATGTCGCCGGGCAGCAGGATAAATGCCTGCCCATTCGCCGTCGCCAGCGTCGGGGGCAGGGGCATGCGTTCGAGGGAGAGACCGTTGGCGCCGAGGGTCGCGCTGCGCGTCTCTGGGGGAAAAATGGCTGGGACTGTGCTGATGCTGGCCAAGGAGCGTGGTTTCAATGCCTGAACATGCACCTGCGGAGCGGAGACTGTGGCACCTGAGTGACTGACCAGTAGTGGGGCGTCCACCGCGCGTTTTCGTTTCCCACGCGTGACGGATGGGATGCTGCGGATGAGGTTGCGTGTTCCGGTGTCCAGGACCGTGACACGGGTGTCGCCCTTGCTGAACAGACTGATCACGGCCTGTCCACTCGTGCGTTTGCCGCCCGAGGCGACAATGTCGATGATGGTGACGCTCTTGCTGGGGCGCGAGGCGTTGCGGTGGTAGGCGCTGAAGAAGATGCCGCAGGTGAAGAGCACTCCCAATGCCGCGCCGCTGATCCAGGCCGCCGTGTGGTGGTGGAACCAGTAGCCAAAAACCAGAATGATGGTGAGCAGGAAGAAATAGACGGACAGGATCATCGTCACCTGCGAGACGTGGGGGATCTGGAAGCCTGTGAGCTGCGCCATCATTTTGGGCAGAAGAGTGTTGTTCTCGAAATATGCGAGTGCGAAGGGCGCGGTGGCCCAGGATGCGAGATGGTTCCAGAGCGGTGTGAAACACGCGCTGTCCACGAGTAGCTTCTGGCAGGCGTCGATGGCGACGAAGCCGACACGTCCGAGTCCGCAGCGACGCCAGCGGACAACCGGAAACTCCCTGCGGGACAATGTGGTCATGCCCTCGCCCTGTGGCTGCGCCTCCACGAACTCGATTCCGTCTGGACTGGCAAGCTGGGTCCGGGGAGAAAGCTTGTCTTGGTCGCCTAGGATGTTCTTGCGAAACGTTTCGCCCCAGGCATCCAGCTCGTCGAGTTCCTCCACCCGCCGGACGCGCAGAGGAATGACGGGCATCATCTCCGCCAGCGGTGTGTTCTTTGCCCCCATCGTGCCTGCAGGATGTGCGAACAGCAGGGTCCCGCCGCGCTGCACGTAGTCTGTGATGGCGGCAAACTGCATGGCGCTCATTTCACGGAAATCCGGATCCGCCACGACGATGGCCCGCGCGTCCGAATACCCCGTCCAGTGGTGTGGCGCGTCCTGGGCCCTGGATCGTGTCAGAGACGTGCGCTCGTACAGAAATCTGCTCTTCGCAAGCTGTCCGCTGCCGCTGAAGTCGGAGTTGTCGTTGAGGAAAAACAGCAGGCAGCGTTTCTTGGGGTCGCTATAGCTGACGAAAATCTTGCTCTTGTCCACACGCTTGTCGCCTACGAACAGGCCGAGCACGTATCGGTCGCAGTGGGCGGCGGTGATCAACTCGCGCGCGGCGATCTCGGTCCGCGGGCCCATGGTCATTTCCTTCGAGTAGATCGCGGTGGCGGCCCGCTCGGGCTTGAGAACCAGGCGCACGACGACCTTGCGGTTGTCGGGGTTCACGATTCTGTACTTGAGGTAGGCCCAGTTGTTCGCCGTCAACCGCGGAGTTGTGCCAGAGCGGATGCTCGAGCTGATCACCCTGGGCTTGGCGATGGCAACCGCGCCGACCATGAGCGCGAGCAGCGCGAGAAGTCGAAACGATGCTATGGGGAGAAGGCGATGTCGCATTGTCATGGATGTCCCGGATCTATTTTTGTCTGGGCTGCGGAAGCTTGTGGAAATGCCCCTGCGGCAGTCGCGGGGGAGGGGTGGCGGCTCCATTTCGGTGGCTCAGGTGCGCTCGAGCACGAGGGTTCTGGTTGCCTGGTCGCAGACTTCCGCCGGTCCGAAGTACTGAATGGGGCCGGGATAGAGGAACTCGACGCCTTCGCTCCAGGCGTCTCGGCTCTCGGCGAACACACGGAATGGCTTGCCCTCAAGCTCCACCAGCGCCTTGCGGATCACGGGCACATCCTCTCCATGGCGTCGCTCCATGTTCATCATCATGGTCAGCGGGATGCCACCGGCCTCCCATTCGCTCGCCGGTCCGGAGAGGTTTTGAATGGAGGCCATGTAGGCGGTTTTCCCCGCGCCCAGAAGCGCGGCGGCCGTGTAGCCGAGTCCGTAGCAATAGTCCGCGTCGAAGTTCGAGGGTGCGGCGCACCGTCCCTCGTAGCCGAAGAAGTGGGTCTGGGCGCTGAAGGCGCCGTCGTACTCGTCCGTTTCCCTCCACTCGGCCAGGCGCGTCTCAACCATACCCGCAAACAGCTTCTCTGTCTCGATTTTCGAGACTTGAACATTGCCGTGGGGATCCCGGTCGCCGAGCAGCTGAGCTTGGATCTGATCGGGTAGCGAGGTGAAAACTCCGCGCGTGTTCTCGTCGTCGATGCGCTCGGTCACAAAGGCGATTTTCTCGTCCATGGTGTCGAGCGCCTGGAACTCGGCGCCCGTGTCGCTGCCGTCGGCGACCAGTTCGTTGATCTCGCCCATCAGCACACCCACTTCGGGGATGAACTCGATCAGTCCCTCGGGAATGATCACGATGCCGAAGTTCATGCCTGCCGCGGCGCGCTTGCGGACGATGTCCGCCAAGTGGTCGACAAGCTCGCCAAGGGTCTGCCTCTTTTCAGCGACCTCTTCCGAGATGATGCAGGCGGTGGGATGCGTCTGCAGCGCGCATTCGAGGGCGATGTGCGAGGCGCTGCGCCCCATGACCTTGATGAAGTGCCAGTATTTGCGCGCGGAGTTGGCGTCGCGCATGATGTTGCCGATCAGCTCGCTGTAGACCTTGGTGGCCGTGTCGAAGCCGAAGGATACCTCGATTTGCTCGTTGCGCAGATCCCCGTCGATGGTCTTTGGGCACCCGATGACTTGGATGCCTTTGTCGTGGGCGGCCATGTACTCGGCCAGTGTGCAGGCGTTGGTGTTGGAGTCGTCCCCGCCGATGACCACGAGAGCCGAGACACCCAGCCTCTTGCAGTTGGCGGCGACCTGCTCGAATTTTTCCTCGGTGTCGAGCTTGGTGCGTCCACTGCAGATGAGATCGAAGCCGCCGGTGTTGCGGTATTCGTCGACGATCTCCTCGGTCAGCGCCTTGTATTCGCCGTCGATCAGACCGCTTGGGCCACCTAGAAATCCGTAGAGTTCGTTGTCTTCGTTCAATCCCTTGAGTCCATCGAAAAGACCGGCGATCACATTGTGCCCGCCCGGCGCCTGGCCTCCCGAGAGGATTACGCCCACGCGGATGGGGGGAAGTTCTTTCTGGTTGCCGGGGACAAACTGGATCACAGGCAGCCCATAGGTGTTGGGGAAGAGTCCTTTGATGGTTCCCTGATCATCGACGGATTCGGTGGGCTCGCCAAGATTGGCGTCCACAAACGGGCCGTTTTGGAGGAGCACGGGGGGGAGCTTGGGCTCGTAGGATGCACGTGCCTGCTGTAGGGCGGAAATGGAGGGCATGGGTATGAATTCCTCACTTCTGGGAAAAATGCCGCGCCCGCTCTGTGAGGACGGGGCGAGACAGCATGAAAACAAAGCGTGTAAATCTAGTGCGGCAGGCTGTTTCTTCAAGAGGAAACGTGAGGATATCAACGGTGCTGTCCATGCTGTCTAGCAGGCAGTGTGGCGAGGTCGAATAGCCAGCCGTCCTCTCCCTGATAGACGATCCGGAACCCCTGCCGGTCCATGTCGCGTGCCAGCTGCCAGCCGCGGGAGGAAACGAAGGCGAGGCGGGTTCCCACCAGCGTGGCGAGCTCGGGAGGGGTCAGCTGGAGTTTCCCCCGACGGAACGCCTCGAGACGGGCCACGCGTTCGGGCGCTGCCGCTGCCGCGAACATGGGATCAAGCCCCGCTAGGTAGCGGAACTGCGGTGCGGAGTAGAACAGGGGAGGGAAGTCGGACCAGTTCACGTTCGCCACGATCGTGCCGAAGGGCAGTTTGGCTTCGAGGGCCCAGTCCGCGAAGTCCGCAAAGGGACGGGCTTGCGCGGTGCGCAGGGCGCGCCGGGTCGAAATGGTTGTGAAGGTGCCCATGCAGACCAGCAGCAGTGCCAGCGCCGCCTTCACGTGCCATTCATGCAGCCGGACTGTTCGGCGAGAGAGCCAGCGTGCGGCGGAGGGCAGTGTGGCCGCCGCCGCCAGGACGACGAAGGGGCACGCATATTCGATGGCTCGGGGGTTCACGAAGACGAGTGCTGTCCAGAACAGGGCAAGTGCGCAGAGAGGCACGCCGGGGATCGACAAGCGTCGGCGTCGGATGCCAAGCAGGCCGGCAGCGACTGCGGCGGCGCATATGGCCGCCAGCGCCGAATTGGACAGGAGCGTCGTGATGGAGCCGCGTCGCAGCTCCGACCCCACTAGAATGTCTTCGCTCCCCCGGAGACTCGCAAGGACCACGTCGATGCATTGCACCTTCCAGTTCAGAAATGTGTTGGGAAACTGGGGATGAAAAGTGTATCCGAGAAGGATTCCCGCAGCGGCCACAAGAGGAATGAGCAGTGCCAGTCTGCGGTTGTCCCGCCAGTGAGGCAGGGCGAATGCCGCCGCGACGACAAGTACAAAATGAGGGTTTGAATAGGACCAGGCGAAAAGCCAGCCCATCGCCAGCGGGCGCCAGAGATCCCGTTTTCCCCTGATGCCGGTGAAGAGTGCCGCAGAAAGAATTGCGAGGGTCATGCCAAGCACGTGCGGACGTAGCATGAGCAACCTGGATGTGAACGTCGGGGAGAGGACAACCAACGCAAGTGTCCATACGGCGGGATGTTTTGCGCCGCTCGCGCGCAACGCCCAGTGGAATGCGAGCAGCAGTCCGATGGCCAGGAGGAGCCAGTCCAGCATGAACGGAGGTCCCGTCGCGAGTCCAATCGCGCGTTCGACACTCCGGACGCCCCACAGATAGACATGGAACAATGCCTCCTTGTCCGAAAAGGCCGTGCTCCAGAGCGAGAGGGTCATGTGCGGCATTGTGCGTGCGAGGAAGTAGCCTGGTCCCATGTCCGCCATGGTCACGTGATAGAAACAGTCCTGGGAGTTCTCATGCCCTGCAGGGATGGTGCTCCGCATGGCGGCCAGCAGAAGCAGGGGGATCCCCACCGAGAGGAACGCGCCACGCCATTTGCGGGGGAGGTGTGCCGAAGAGTGTCTCTTCATGGCTTGGGATCTTTCCTGGGTGGACTTGTAGTCGTATCCATTCCGCAAATATAACGACCGGAGACTGCGGCGCCATGAAGGTGTTTGCGTTGTGTGCGGCTCTGATCGCAGTGCGTTGCCCGTCAGAGCCGCGACCAGCTGGAGTGGACCTTGGCAATTCAGTCTTTTTTCGGATACTGTAACGGTGATCTTTCATGCAACGACGTCGGAAGAAAACAGAGAAGCAGTGAATGAAATACACTCGCGAGACATGGCCGAGATTCTTGGTGCCAACTGCCATGCTGGTCTGCAGTGTGTGCATGGCGTTGGATCCCGGCACGCTGGCGGAGGATTTGGCCGTGTTGCGACAAGGCGTGTCCGCAGTGAACGCCTCGGGCATTCCCGGCCCAGTCTCGGCCTTCGGCCCGGAGGCCTTTGCCGTTGTGGTGGGTCGGGATGGCAACGCGCGTCTGCCCGTGGTGGTGGCGACCCGTTATGGCAAGGGGAGAGCCATGGCATTCGGAAAGGGAGAGTTTTTCACTTCGGGGGCGCTTGAGGATGCGGACAACCTGCGGTTCCTCACAAACTCCTTTGCCTGGGCGGGAGGAGTGCCGAACCCGAAAGTGGGGGTGGTTGGCGACAAGTCCTTCGCGGTCGCTTTGAAGGCGAAGGGAGTGCGTGTGGTCTCGGTGGCTGCGGATCGCCTGGGCGCCGTGGATGTGGTCGTGGTGCGACCGGCGCGTCTGGACGCGGAAGCCGTGCGGGCGTTGCGGGTCGCCGTGCACGGAGGCAAGGGATTGCTCGCGGGCTGCCTAGGCTGGGGCTGGAAGCAGCTCAATCCCGGAAAATCGTTGGCCGAGGACCATCAGGGAAACCAACTGCTTGCCCCAATGGGGTTGCTCTGGCTCAATGGCATGCTCAAGCGCACCACGCCCGACGGAAAGGCCTACGCGGTTGGCAAGTTGCCGAATTTCACGAACGCATCGCACGCCCTGGATGCGGCGTTGGCCGAACGGGCAGGCACAGGCAGTATCGCGGAGGCCGATCGCATCCAAGCGTCCCTGCTTCTCTCTCGCACCGCACAAGCGCTGCCGCCTGGTGATCTGCTGCTCCTGCCGCGCGTGCGGGCATTGCTCGACGATGCGGAGATCGTAGCTGTTCCATCGCCCGAAAACCCCCTGTGCGAGTGGGATTTGCTGCCACGTCTGGTGCTGACGCTGCAACTGCGGAAGCTTGCGAAACTGCCGCCCGGGGAAGTATTGGCCCATCCTGCGGCCGCATCGTTCCCCGGCGCCGTGCCGGAGGATGCGGAGCGGGTGACGCGCGAGACGCGTGTGGTTCCGGCCATTCCGAAATGGTGCTCCACGGCGCTCTACGCGGCGCCCGGCGACTTGGTGACGGTCACCTTCCCTGCGGAGTTCGCAAAAAATGGCTACAAGATTCGCATTGGTTCCACCACCTGCAATCTCTGGAGCAAGGCCGTGTGGACGCGCGCTCCGCAAGTGACCAGGACGTTCGCCGTGAAGGCGGCGACCACGAAAATTGCCAGCCCCTTTGGTGGTCTGCTCTACGTGGTGGTGCCCAAGGATGCCCCGGGCGCGCCGTTCGACGTGCGCTTCGAGAATGTGGTGCCCGCCCCCAGCTTCCGGATGGGGCAGACAAGCAACGCGCAGTGGAAGGCGGACATTCGCGACTTGCCCGCGCCGCGGGCGGAACTGATCTCGGGCAAGGCGATTCTGACGGTGCCGTCCAAGTTCGTGCGCAAGCTCGATGACCCGGAGAAGCTCATGAGGGTCTGGGGCCAGATCAACGATCTCTGCGGCGAACTGGCCTGCTGGGAACCCGGCGAACGGGGGTTCCCCCAGCGCTACACGGCCGATTGCCAGCTTTGCGCGGGGTACATGCATGCCGGCCATCCCATCATGATTCCCATCTCCACCGCCGACGAACTCACGGATGTGGAGCAGCTTCTGGAGAAGGGGAACTGGGGGTTCTTCCATGAGACTGGGCACAACCACCAGAACCGGGCCTGGACGTTTGGAGGCACGGGCGAGGTCACGGTCAATCTCTTTACCATGTATGTGTACGACAAGCTCTGCGGCATTCCTCCGGAGAAGGGACGCATGGGAGGCGCCGTTCCCAAATCTGTGCATGTCTACTTTGCGGGGGGCACGGACTTTGCTCAATGGAAGAAGAAGCCGTTTCTCGCCCTGTACATGTACTATCAGCTTCAGCAGAAGTTCGGCTGGGAGGCCTACCGCAAGGTGTTCGCTGACTATCGGGCGCAGCCGGCCGAGGCGTTGCCGAAGAACGATAACGAGAAGAGAGATCAGTGGATGGTCCGTTTCTCCCGTGCCGTGGCGCGCGACCTCGGACCCTTCTTCGCCATGTGGGGAGTGCCAGTGTCTGCGGCCGCACGCGCCTCCATCGCTCCTCTGCCCGACTGGATGCCCGAAGGCTTCCCTCCGCCGGATCCGCGAAGCAAGCGGTCAAGCCCCAAAGCGACGGCCGTGTCCGCCAGCAGTGCGACCTCGAGAAGCCCGGCGTCCAATGCTGTCGATGGCTTTGCCGATACGATGTGGCACACTCGCTGGCGGGGAACAGCACCAAGGCATCCACATGAGATCGTCGTGGATTTGGGAGAGACCATGACCATTTGCGGGGTCACCTGTCTGCCGCGCTGGAAAGGCGAGAACGGTCGGATTCGCCGCTGCGAAGTCCGCCTTGGAATGGACGGGAAGAAATGGGGAGCACCGGTGCCCGCAACCTTTCCCGCAAGCCGTGAAATGCAACGGATCATGCTGCCGACATCCGTTGCCTGCCGCTACCTGCGCCTGACCGTGCTCGAGGGCTTCGACGACAAGCCCTGGGCCAGCATCGCCGAACTCGATGTCATCCGCTAGCCACATTGCCCCGGGGCAGCGGTCGGAAAACTGAGGGGAACCGCTTGGGTACGCCACCGCCGGGTTTATCCCGGCGGAGCGATGATTTGGGGGGATTTGCGGTGCCTCTCCTCCTTGAAAACAGCCTGCGCAAAGACCATATTCCCCGTTGTTCACAAGCCCTTTCTTTTTCAGCGGAGGAGTGGTCGAGTGGACGAAGGCAGCGGTCTTGAAAACCGCCGTGCAGCAATGCACCGTGGGTTCGAATCCCACCTCCTCCGCCAATTCAATTCCACCAAAGTGGGATGAGAGCCCACCGGGTTCGACCGC
>JAGLDW010001022.1 GCA_023145395.1 Lentisphaeria bacterium
GGCCGCTGGTCCAAAGAAGCGATCGAAGCAGAGCACGCATTTCTGTACCAACTGCAAGAAGAGGAAATTCCGGTCTCGGCACCCATCGACATCGAGCCCGGCCACAGTTTGGGTGAGGTCGAGGGCATCTACTATGCGCTCTTTGAGCGCGTAGGCGGACGCGCACCAGAAGAACCCAGCGACGAACAATTTCGCATCCTGGGCCGCCTGCTGGCACGGATCCATAACGTCGCTGCCCGCGGCCAGGCCGAAGTACGAGGCCAACTCACGCCCCAGACCTATGGCTTAGACAACCTCCAGTTTCTCTTGGACAACGACATCCTGCCGCCCGAGGCACGGGACGGATACACCGCCAGCGTTCAGGCCCTGGTCCAGCGCATTCAACCCCTGTTCACAGAGGTCCCCACCCACAGAATCCACGGCGACTGTCATCTGAACAATTTACTCTGGAGCCCAGCCGGACCCACTTTCTTGGATTTCGACGACTTCTTGGAAGGCCCAGCCGTCCAGGACATCTGGCTGTTGGCGGCCTCCTCCGACGACGAAGGCAAGCGACAACGAAATCTACTGATCGAGGCCTACGCCAGCATGCGGGAATTCGATCCAAGCTGGCTCAGGCTGGTCGAACCCCTGCGCGCCCTGCGCTATGTACGCTACGCCACCTGGATCGCCCGCCGCTGGGGAGATCCCACCTTCCAGCGCACCTTCAGCCACTTCGGCGACTTGCGTTACTGGCAACAAGAAATGCAAGACATCCGGGAACAAATCGCCCGCATCGACTACAGTCAGGAATAAAAAGAATTCTTATGGGATCAAACGTTAGCACCGTGTCGCTTCGCGACACGGCACGGCACAAGACGTTCTGCCTTTTGGGCGTGTGCTTTCGTTCTTGACTCAAGTGGCAGGATCACGGCTCCTCAAGAACGTCTAGTGACAGCACTTCGCTCCAGTCCAGTGCTCTCCGACTCCGGTGCAGGAACCAAAGCTTCCTTCCTCACAGACCGAAACACCTTCCACACAGCACATCGTCCCGGTCCAATGCTCCACCGAATCGT
>JAGLDW010001023.1 GCA_023145395.1 Lentisphaeria bacterium
CCTCCCGTGGGTTTTGATGCGTCCCCCCTGATGCGACGCCTCCTCGAGGTCTACGATAGCGTCCGTCATGAGCCTAGGTGATCGCCCGGATCGGATCTCCCGCAAGAGCCTCGGTGCGCGCAGAGCATGCGTCGACAAGGGGTGTCCTCTACGCGTCGAAGCGCCGGGCCTGCGCACGCGGCACATTCAGATTGATTTCCGTCCAGACGGATGAATCTTGACATATAACGTTATGCGTTATACTCTTTGTCTATGATTCGGTCTTTCAAATCCAAAGAGGCCGAGAAGGTTTTCAGTCGCAAACGGTCCAGGAAGTTGCCTGGAGATATTCAGCGTGGAGCGCTTCGGAAGCTGAAGATGCTTCACCGATCAACGAGTTTGATCGACCTGGGAGTTCCTCCCGCGAACAGGCTGGAGCGCCTCGCGGGAAACAGAGAAGGGCAATACAGCATCAGGATCAACGACCAATGGCGGATCTGCTTCCGCTGGGACGACGGCGATGCATTCGATGTCGAGATTGTCGACTACCACCGAGGGTAATGATGCGAGACACAAAGCTACCGCCAGTGCATCCGGGAGAAGTTCTTCTGTTGGAATTCTTGAGGCCGATGAACTTGAGTCAGACCCGCCTCGCCAAGGAGATTGGCGTGTCTCCTCGTAGGATCAACGAAATCGTCCTACAAAAACGCAAGGTTACTGCAGATACGGCGCTTCGACTCGCCAGGTATTTTAGGATGTCTCCGGATTTCTGGCTAGGGTTGCAAATGGATTACGATCTCGAGTCCGAGGCAGATCGGCTTGGCAAACGCCTGGATAAAGAGGTCGGTCAGTATCGGGGTGAGGTAGTCCATGGCTAGCTCCATACGTCAGGGTCCTTGTCATGTAACTGTTCAGGCGCCTGCTTGATGCGGCGCTCCGGGGATGCGATTCCGGGTGCATGACAACAGCAAGTCTCTCAGAGTTGGCCCAAGCCATTGAGCCGCTTGTGCAGGATCACTGAGCGTCCCTCGGGTCGGTCTTGGAGACAGCGTCCACGACCCAGGTAGATCACACTCAGATTTGACTGTCGTTCGTCATTTGTCATGCCTCGGAATGAACGCCTTTTTCCAGGGCTGAACAGTTACGAGGGTTCTGGACCTGGGTCTGCGACGTCGCGCTCAATGAGCTCTGCCCTTGTTTCGTGCGATGATCTTGAAGCGCTGCCCCGTTCACTTGTCGTGTTTTTCCTTGGGTGCTAGCTTCGCCGACCATGTCAACGTCAGGAAACAACCTCGCCGCTCTATGCAAGCAGTGCGGCGGAGCTGTCCCCATCGTCCTCGCCGGTCAGGCCATCTCGTGCCCCTTCTGCGGCAGCTCCGATCCTCTCTCTCCTGCCATGACCGAGCGCGTGACGAAGCTCCGCACGAAGATCCAGCGTCAGAAGGCTCGACTCCAGAAGCTCGCTGACCGCCAGGTGGAGGAAGCCCACACCGTCGGCGTCTGGCTCCTCATCATGTACCTCTCCGCGTGGTTGCTCATCACGCCCCTCGTCTACGTCTCCGTCGGCGATCTGCCCGACAGCTTGTCCCTGTTCGACTTCCTGTTTATCCCCTACCTGTCCACGGGGCTGACAGACCCCATCGCCATCAAGTGGTGGATCGTCTGGTACACCGCCGTGGGCATGCTCATGACGACCCTCCCCCATACGATCTCCATGATCCGGGTTCGCCGTTTCGTCAAACATCAACTGCCGCGTCCTCCCCTAGGCGAAGGACAGCCCCCCTGCTGTCGCGTGTGTGGCGCGCCTCTGCCCTGCGCGGCGCAGACCGTGTCGTGTACGTTCTGTGGTGCCGGGCACATCCTGAACGGCCAGCGCTATCAGCGCGTTTCCAGCGACATCAACGCTGGGCTTGCCCGCCTAGAGCGCTCCCTCGACAAGGACCTGGCGAGACGATCTACCCCGTCGAACTGGACCGCCATCATCGGTGGAATCATGCCAGCGTCGCTCATCGTGGTGATGCCGGTGGCGCTGTTCGTCGGACAGACCTTCCCCAAGCTCTGGATTCTCCCCGGGGTGCTTGGCGTCCTCACGTCTGCGCTCTTGATCATCGCCCTGGCGATGCCGGTGCCGAAGCTCCGCAACTTTGACGGACTCTTTGGAGGAGATAGCGTGCTCGTGGACGGCGTCCTCTTCAAGATCCTTGGAGCGGTCCACTTCTGGGGTCCTCACGCTGGCACCTGGAAAGATGGCTTCTACAAGGTCACCGCAGGCGCTTCAGGAGAGCCGGCTTTCTTCTTGACCGAACACTCCCGGTTTCCGGTGACTCTCGGAGGCGCGCCCCTCGTCGCCGAAGATGTGTCGACAGACGGCGCTTCAGGGGCGGTCTTGGACGCCATGAACAAGGTGGACGTGATCCGTGGAACGGAAGCACTGGCCCAAGGACCTCTGCTGTGTCTCAAACAGGAGCTCTCCGCCGACCCGTCGCTTTCCGTCCGTCTTTGGTTGGCGTCCCCAACTCCCGTGGTGGGCAGTTTGCCCGCTTTGACGCTTCAGCCAGAGGCGGAGCCGATCGGGAGCGTGCTGGTGCCGACCCGAGATGATTAGGATCCCAGCGAAGGGCCTGTCGCGGAGAATCCACAGGGAAGAGGGCTTGACCTGCTCTTCGATCACCTGATCTTCTCGATCACCTGATCTTCGCGGCACGCTCTCCTCTCCCTATCCTGGTGACGCGATCTCGGATGAACTGCACCCCCAAAAAAAATCTAATCCTTCTTTTCGGTGATGAGATACCCGGTGGCACCAAACGCTTTGAGTGCGGATCCTTTCAGTCGACGTCGAAAC
>JAGLDW010001024.1 GCA_023145395.1 Lentisphaeria bacterium
CGCAGTGCGTCCACTGCACGCTCGAATCCACCTTCGCGGTCGTCCGTCAAGTCGCGTCCACCATAGGCGCGGACGAAGCGCGCCCGCATGATGTGAGCGAGGTCGATCGTGTCCCGCATTTCCTTCAGCGCAGCTCGGGCGACGATTGGATCGGCGCTGTTGACATCCGCTGCATAGGGAGTGAGCGCGGCCACGGGAAGTCCGTACGACTCCGCGTAGTCCGCCGTGCGCGAGGCTTGAGCGCGATCGTGGGAGCTGTCGAACTGCGTGCCATCGCGACAGACCAGCTCGATGCCGGTGAAACCAATGGCTGCAAACCTCTCAATGGCTTCATAGGGATGGCATCCGGGTATGCCCATGGTATGTCCAACGTATTGCATCGGGCTCCAATGTAGCTACTGGGGGGCATCGGACAAGTCGGGCACCTCGTCTCCTCCAGGATTTCAGGCAGGAATCGAGGTATGGGAGAGCCTTGCGCGAGGTGGATGTGGCCAGTATATTCAGTAGATATCCCATGTGGGATACTCTGTTTGAATGGAAAGGTTTGTGGATGGATATCGATTGGGGCAATCTAGGATTTCAGTATACGGACACCCATTGCCATATCCGGCATGTTTGGCGCGCTGGCGCCTGGGATGCTGGCGAACTGGTGGAATCTCCCTACCTGAATCTGCATATCGCGGCAACGGTTCTGCACTACGGTCAGGCGGCGTTCGAGGGTTTGAAGGCCTTTCACTGCAAGGATGGTTCGGTTCGCCTGTTCCGTCCCGAGCAGAATGCCCGGCGTTTTGCGACTTCGGCTCGGAGGATCTGCATGGCCGAGGTGCCAGAGGAACTGTTTCTCGAGGCGGTGAAGCGGGTTGTCCGCGCGAATATCGACTACGTCCCTCCCTACGGATCCGGGGGAAGTCTGTACGTGCGCCCCGTACTGGTGGGCACGGGACCAAAAATTGGAGTGGACCCTGCGGACGAATACACGTTCATCGTTCTGGTCACACCCGTCGGTCCCTACTACAAGGGAGGGCTGAAACCCGTCCGTGCCGTGGTGCTGGAGGACTATGACCGCGCCGCGCCGCAGGGCGTGGGCCAAGTCAAGGTCGCGGGCAACTATGCCGCAAGCCTAGAGCCCCATCTGATCTCCAAGAAACAGGGATTTCCCGTCGAGCTGTACCTGGACAGCCGGGAGCACCGTTTTGTGGAGGAGTTCGGCACCTCCAACTTCATCGCAGTGACCAAGGACGGAACCTACGTCACCGCCGAGTCCAGCTCTATCCTTCCCAGCATCACGAACAGGGGGCTGCAGCAGGTGGCCGAATCGCTGGGCATGAAAGTGGAAGTGCGACCCGTCGAGTTCGATGAGATCGAGACGTTTGCCGAAGTCGCTGCCTGCGGCACCGCCGTGGTCATCACGCCCGTCAACGAGATTGTGCGGGGTGACAGGACGGTGCGTGTGGGCCCGGCGGAGGGATGCGGACCGAGACTGCTGGAGATCTACAAGCGCTACACGGCGATTCAGGTCGGGGACGCGGAAGACGAGTTTGGCTGGACCGTCACGGTATGATTTTCCGGGGCAACCCAATATGACGGCATCCGGAGCGTTTCACTAGTAATGGACGATTCAGGCTAACGCACCAAGCCCAAAGGAACTGGCACGTGGCAGAAACACGCACAGCAGCGACATTCGCCTTTCGCGAAGCGGCGAAAGAAGATCTTTGCGAAGCGACCGACCGGCATTTGGTCAAACGGATGGGCCAGGGCGAAACGGCGGCGTTCGAGGAGCTTTTCGTTCGCTACGAGACGCGGCTCGTCGCCTATGCCGCCCGGTATCTGAAATCGATCGACCTCGCCAAGGACGTCTGCCAGGAGGTCTTTCTCAAGTTGATCAACCGCCCCCCCCAGGTGCTGGTCTGCGACAGCGTGGGCCCCTGGCTTTTCCGGGTGACCCGCAATTTGGCCATCGACAAGCAGCGGAGGCGGAAGTTCGAGATTCAGGACGAGGAGGAGATTCCCGAGTTCCATGAAGAGGGAGATCCCCTCAGCTCGCTGACCGCGAAAAATGACATGGAGGTCGTGCGGCGGATGGTGGGCGAGCTTCCCAAGGACATTCGCGATGTGGTCGAGCTTCGGATCGACGGGGGAGTCCCCTTCAAGGAGATCGCGTTGATTCTGGACGTGCCGCAGGGCACGGCGTTGTGGCGTATGCACCGGGCTGTCGAGCTTCTCAGGCAGCGTTGGAGATCCTATGCAGAGTAGGTGCGAGCAACTCAGGGAACGCACGCTGCGGGACGGGCTTGACAGCACGTCCGCGCAGGTCTGGCGTATCCACGCCCGTTCCTGTGAAGCGTGTCGCACCGAGTTGTTCATCATCGAGAGCCTCAAATCCCAGTCCTTGGAGGACAAGCAGCACATTGCCCGAACGGACTACGAGGTGCTGCTGAAAGTGGCGGAGGAGCACTGTGCCGGACGCAGAAAGCGGTCGGAACGTGCGAATCCATTGCTGATCTGGTCGTTGCGGGTTGCCTGTGTGTGCCTCGTCGCCTCGATCGCAGCACGGCTTATGCAAGGCAATCCGGAGTTGGAGACCATGGGTGCTCCAGCCGGATCCGCGCATGTGGCCGGCACGGTCCTCGCAGCGCCAGCCGAGCCGCCCGAGATGTCGGATGAGCAGCTTTATGACAGCTTGCAGAAGCTGCGCTCGCGCACCACGTGGCGCAGGCAGGCTGTGGAGGAACTGATCGACGAGGACACTGAGGAGGATGGGCAGGAGTCGAAATATGAGGAAGTTCCCCTCTTCTATGTGCCAGTCTGATCTCCGTGTCTCTCGCTTTTCCGTTTGCCCTATCCCCCGTCGCACCGCATCGTGGGCTCTGGCGTTGTTTGTGTTTTGGGCGTGTGCCCAGTCCTCGGCGGCACCAAAATCCACGGGCGCGTCAGCCAAGACGGGGAGCAAGACGCGCCGGAGCCTCCTGGTGAAATTCCGGTCTCGTTTCCGCAGTCTGAAACCCGGTGTGGTATTTGCGTACTACCGTTCCTCCGCGCCGGATCTGCTGGACGAGTTTGAGATGCACTGCCGAAACCGTGCAGTGGCGAAAGCGGACAAGACGCTGAACGGAATGGCTCGGCACTATCTCCGCCTCGAGCAGGTCCGACGGCGAAGCGCCGACGAGTATGCCCGCCTTGTGGAGCTTGACACCCTCGACTACCAAGCACGTGTGGCCGGAAAACGGATTATCCAACTTGGACGTTTGGCCGCACGGGGGGAAATGACGGAGGACCGGACGGCAGAGCTGGAGAGAACGAGGAAGGAACTCGCGCGCAAGCTGGCCGATTCGTTTGCGCATGCCCATGACAATCAGCTGGTCGAGATCACCCGGCTCGAGGTGGAACTGAAGAGTATGCGTGATCTTCTTGAGAGACGTGCGGCAAATCGCGAGACTATTCTTCGCCGACGCTATTTCAAACTTTGCGGAGAAGACGCGGAGGAGTCTTTCCCGTTCGCCGCGAAGGACGTCTCGATGCACGCGGAGAAAAAGTAAGCGTGCGTTGCGGGGCGAGCGATGGATGTTTCCATGTTCTTAGTCATGACGAACCTTGCAGGGGCGTCTTGAATCCTCTTGGTGATAGCATTATGATACCAGTATGAAAGCGCTACATATCCGCAATGTGGATCCGGCAACACTCTCGGCTCTGAAGCGTCTTGCACGAGGTCATCACCGTTCGCTGCAGGGCGAGCTCCATGGGATCTTGGAACGGGCGGCCCGACTGGCTCCGCCAGAGCAGGATGATGGAGGTCTCGATTTGGTGACGGTGGCGAGCGGAAGTGATTCAAGCTGGGGCAGGGACAACATCTATGGCAATGAAGGTCGGTGAAATACTGTTTGTGGACACGAACATCCTGCTGACGGCGACGGATCGCTCTCGGGAGCGCCACCAGGCCGCGCAACGCATTCTCGGTGCGTCCGCTCGCAACTGTTTCCACCTTGCCATGAGCGGGCAGATCATCCGGGAGTACCTGGTTGTTGCCACGCGTCCGCTTGAAGTCAATGGTTTGGGGCTGAGTGCTGGAGACGCTCTTCGAAATGTTGAGGAGTTCCAGCGCCGACTGGTGATCTATGACGAGACTGAAGCTGTGTCGAGGCGCCTGTGCACGTTGGTGCGAGATGCTGCCTTGCGGGGCAAACGCATCCACGACGCCAATGTGGCCGCCACCATGCTAATTCATGGCATATCCAAGCTCGTCACCGAGAATCCGGGTGATTTCGCGAACTTCGCGGGAATCGAGATTGTGAATATCGACGACCTAGTCGAGTAA
>JAGLDW010001025.1 GCA_023145395.1 Lentisphaeria bacterium
CGTTTAGACCGTAGATGTGGTTCAGGCAGTAATAGATGCCGGCCAGGATGAACAGGATGCCAGCGCAACGCCGGACCCATGCCTCGATCTGAGTCAGCCGGTTGAAGGCCTTGCCCAGATACTCGCCGGCGAAGGCGATCAGAAACGCGAAGACGATCACCGGCAGCGCAGTCCCACCACCGTACACCAAAGGCAATGCGAGACGTGATCCGTGTTTCAGCGACAAGGGGATCAGCGCGCCGAAGAACAGTCCCGCCGACACGGGACAGAAGGAGAGCGCGAAGAGAACACCGAGGGGGAAAGCGAACAATATGCCGCCCTTGGCCGCACGCTCCTGGAGCTTGTCTCCCGCGAGGTTGAGAGACGCGCCCGAGCCGATCATCCCCAGCAGCACCATCCCGAGCAGAATCAGGACCGGACCAAGAATTTCCACCAGATATTTCTGGAGAAAACGCGCCACCTCGCCGCTGGCCATGAGCCCCGCCATGACGCCGACACCCAGAACGACATAGGTCAGCGCCCGCCCCAATGTATACAACAGTCCCGAGCCCAGCACGGCCTTCCGATTGCCAACCTGCCGTCCGATGAAGGAGATGGCGGCAATATTTGTCGCCAGCGGACATGGGCTGATTGCCGTCAAAATGCCCAGCCAGAGAGCCGAACCCATCGCGATCCATATCATTTTGCATCATCCTTTCGCTGTATCCCAAAACCCAAACCTACTCGCAAGCCACACCATTGCGAGTTCACGGAAAATCTATCATTGGCGGGGCGGCGGCGGGAGCGGAATGGATGTAGGTTTCGCGTATGGACTCCACCGGTTCGATCGAAAGGGAAACCCCATGACGGCACGCTACGACTTCCACACGCACACGGTCCATCTAAAATGCGCGAACGAGACGATGACAATTCCGGCGATGGTCGTCGAAGCGGCGCGCCTGGGCGTGACCAAGCTGGGCATAACCGATCATCTGAACACCTTCGACAAGCTGCCTCTGCATGAATGCATTCGTGCAGACATCGACGCGGTCGAGACCAGTGTCGACATCTATCTTGGGGTGGAGCTGAACTACATGGGATGCGACGGTGAGTTCGCCTACAACGAGGAGACGCGCGACAAGCTCGGCTTCCAGTTCGCCATCGGAGGCATCCATGCCACATATCTGAAGGAATATGACCTAGGGAAGATCATCGACATCCAGCATCGACACCACCTCGCCACCTGCGAAAACCCGCTCGTGGATGTGCTCGTGCATCCCTACTGGTTCGGCAAGTATCACTTCGACCGGGAGGAATGGCCCTGGTTCGATAGCGTCGCATGCGTGCCTGAAAGCTATGCACGGGAGCTTGGGCAAGTGGCGAAGGAGACGAACACGGCCATCGAGATCAACGGAAGCGCCAATCTGGTGAACTCCGGCAATCCCCCCGAATACGTGGACGGGTACGCGGACTATCTTGCGATCGTCGCCGAGCAAGGATGCCTCTTCTCCGTGGGATCGGACGCCCATGACATCAAGCGCATGAGCACGGTGGAAGCCACTTGGGCCATGGTCGAACGCCTCGGCCTGCCCGACGACCGCATCTGGTCGCCTAAGTGCGCCCCGTACAAGCGCGCATAGGCGGCGGCGTCCCATCGGCTTCCCCGATGGACTATTTGGCCCGACGTCTTACATTCTACGGCTCTCTTGACAGCGCTACTGCGTGCCAGCGTGGCACTGTGCCGATTGCGGTCGCGCGAAACTTGACGGAAAGGCGAATATGCTGACGGTTCTCGACATCACGGCGAAGATTCTGTTTGTGATCTTCTTCTTCGGACTCTGCATTTTCATCCACGAGCTTGGGCATTTGCTCGCCGGCATCTGGCGCGGCCTGTACGTGGAAGTGTTCTCCATCGGCTTTGGGAAGCGGCTGTGGGGCTTCAAGTACAAGGGTGTGGACTACATCGTCAGCATGCTGCCCCTGGGGGGGTACGTGAAGTTGCCGCAACTGGATCCGACGGACGAACCCATCGCGTCGGACGACACCCCGCTGCCCCCCACCAGACCCCTCAACCGGGCGATCACGGCGGTGGCAGGCCCTCTGGCCAACGTGGTTCTGGGGTTTTTCCTGGCTATTTTCATCACCATCTTCGGGATCCATATGCCGATTCCGAGCGAAAGCTGCGATGTGATCGGCGTGCCTGTCGTCCTGCCGCTCTACAAGGACGGCCTCGAAGCGGGAGACGTGGTCGACAGCATCGACGGCCTGCCGATTCCGGAGAATGAATCCTGGTGGACCATCTGCGAACAACTCCCCGCGTCGGAAAGACCCATCAAGCTCGGTGTCAAACGCCGTGGGAAAAACGAGGGCCAGACTGGGGAGCACCTCGAGATCGTCTACAAGCCGGTGCTCAATCCCGAGTACCAGGCAGGGCTAAGGCCGGGAGACTCCATCGTCGCCGTGTCCGGACACGACTTCGACCAGGGGTGGAGGGAAATGGTCGAGAAAATTCTGCTCAACACCGACGAACTGAAGCTGACCGTGCGGCGAGACGGGAAGACGCGCACCGTGACGTACATGCCCTCGAAGAATCCCTTCTACGAGGGCTTGGGCTACCCATTTTTCGAGTGCCGCGAGGATGTGTCCGCAGAGGCGGTCATCCTGGGCACGCCGGCGGCCAGGGCAGGCTTTGAGGCGCACGACATCCTCGTCAGCATCAATGGCGAAGTCGTCCGTCATGGAGGTTTCTTCGCCCAGAAGGTGCGCGAATCCAAGGGCGCGCCGCTGACCATCGTGGTGAAAAGGGACGGGGAGGAAATCACCATTCGCGACGTGCGCGCGGAGGAGCAGACGATCAAGGGGGAAAAGGTCTACCTTCTGGGCATCAAACTGGGCACTCCACAGTATTTGGGACACCCCTCCCCCTGGCGCCAGTTCACCGACGTGGTGGGCAGGACGTGGCGCACTCTCGGCAGTCTCTTCGCGCCCGTGGTGGGGAAACGCAGCAACGTGGGTCCAAAGCATCTGACCGGCTTCATCGGCATCGTCCCCATGATGCTGACAAAGGTGATGACCGAGGGCTACATCGGTGGACTGTCCTTCGTCATCATCATCACGTTCAGCCTGGCGTTCATGAACTTGCTTCCCCTGCCCGTCCTCGACGGGGGGCACATTGTCTACGCGGTGATCGAGATGGTGACGGGGCGCAAGGTACCCACGAAGATCGTGCACTGGCTGCAGAACGCGTTTGCCGTGCTACTCATCTCCATGCTGCTCTACATCAGTTTCTACGACGTGCTGCGCCTGCCTCGCTACTGGGAAGTGATAAAGCCGCGCAAGGGAGTAAAACCACCTGCCACCGCGCCGGCGACTCCCGGAGCCGAGGCGAATGGGGATAGGACGCCCGTCGAGGCGCCAAACGCTGACACGGAGTAACACAATGACACTCTGCCAAGTCACCATCGACGGCCCCGCCGCATCCGGCAAGAGCACCGTCGCCAAGCTGGTGGCTCAGCGCCTTGGCGGCCACTACATCAACACGGGCGACATGTACCGCACGGTGGCATGCGCCGTTCTGCGCCGCGGGGGCGATCCCAGGAACCAAACCGAGGAGATCGCGGAAGTATTGCCGACACTGGATCTCGGCTATGTGCTCGACGAGGGGGGGAGTCTGGTTCTCATGCTCAACGGCGAGCCGGTGAAGCAAGAGGAGATCCGCACTGCCGAGGTGGCCGCTGTGGTCAGCTACGTCGCCAGGATTCCGGCCGTCCGCTATTGGCTGCGCGCACGTCAGCGCAAAACCGTCGAACTGGGCACCATCGTGATGGAAGGGCGAGACATAGGCACGGTCATCCTGCCGAATGCTTCGAACAAATTCTTCATGACCGCCTCTCCGGAGGAGCGTGCACGCCGACGTTTCGCACAACCGGGCGAAGTGCCCGCGGGCGCCACCCTGGCCAGTGTCGCCGCAGAGATCGCCGAACGGGACCAGATGGATATGAATCGGCCCGTCTCCCCCCTGCGTCCCGCCGAGGACGCCGTGCTCATCGACACGGATGGACTCACCCCCGAACAGGTGGCCGACAGGATTGTGGACAGAGTGGAGGGACGCGCATGAAGCGCCACGAGTCCAACGTCGCCTACCGCGTGCCCTACGCGGACACCGACCAGATGGGGGTTGTCTACTACGGCAACTACCTTGTTTATTTCGAACGCGCCAGGAATGCCTTACTGCGAGGTCTCGACCTCTGCTATGCCGAGATTGAGCAGCGCGGCTTTGGCCTGCCGGTGCTCTCGGCGCATGTGGACTACAAGGCGGCCGCACGCTATGACGACGTGCTGGAGATCCGTGGCTGGCTGGGCGATCTGCGCGCCATCCGCCTCCGGGTCGATTGCGCCGTCTATCGCGGGGACACGTTGCTGGCCATCGGGCACACAGTGCACGCTCTGGTGGACCGCAAGACTCTGCGCCCCGTGAAAATGCCCGCCGACATGACCGACATCTTCCGCAGAGCGCTGGGCGAGGGGGACGAATGAGCTGGTGGCATGCATACACGGCGGCAGCATTGGCGACAGCGGTTTTCAGCGCCTGTCTGACCTGGGTCTGCGTGAAATCGGCCGCTCGCCTCGGCTTTGTCGACACACCGCTGCACGAGGCGCACAAACAGCACCTGACGCCCACTCCCGTCATGGGGGGCATCGCCATGTGCGCGGCCTGGCTGCTCGCCTTGCTCGCCGGCCTGCTATGCGTGACGGTCCTCCACACTGTTCTTGGCGAGGAGATTGCCACTCATCTTCCGGGACTCTCGGCTGTGTCGATGCGCCTGTTAATCATCTCCGCCGGCACCGTCGCCATCACCGTGCTGGGCGCGGTGGACGATCGTGTGTCCATGAAAGCCTGGCAAAAGTTTCTCGGCCAGTTTCTCGTCGCTGGCTGCGTGGCCGCGTGGGGTGTGCGGCTGACGGCATTCTGCAGTTGGGCGCCCTTCACCTGGGCGTTGACCACACTATGGATCATGACCGTGATCAACGCGCTGAATTTTCTGGACAACATGGACGGGCTGACGGCAGGCACCTCCGCGATCGCCGCATTCTTGTTCGGCTTCATCGCCGCTTTCCGCGGTCAGCACTTTGTATCCGTGTGGGCCGCGTTGACCTTTGGTGCAGCTTGTGGCTTTCTCGTGTTCAACAAGCCCAAGGCAAGCATTTTCATGGGTGATGCGGGGAGCCATTTCCTCGGCTTCAACCTAGCGGTTCTCGGCGCCATGACCACGTTTTACTCGCCTTCGGACAGCCAGACTATCGCCCCCGTGCTCATTCCCCTGTTTGTTCTCGGGTTGCCATTGTTCGACGCGGTGGCCGTGGTGATCATCCGCCTGCGCACAGGCAAACCGATCTATGTGGGGGACAACCAGCATATCTCGCACCGTTTCAACAGCCTGGGGCTGACGCGGCCGCAGTCCGTCCTGCTGGTCTGCCTGCTCTCTTTCACCATTGGCAGCGGAGGCATCGCACTCCTCTGGTTGCCCATATGGGGAGTGATCCTGGTCGGACTCCAGGCTCTTGCCGTCCTAGCCGTTATTTCCATCATCCAATTCTATGTCCCCGGACAGGGGTCCGGGGATAGGAGTCAGAAGACAGGAGACAGGAGAGAGAATGAAGAAACCGGCGCGGACAGCAAGAAACGCTGAACTCTGAACGCTGAACGCTGAACGCTGAACCTCTGAACCTCTGAACCCTGACTTCTGAATCCCATGCCCTGAGTAGTAGGAACAGACCATGCTCAACCCGATCATGCTCAAGAATCTCTGCCGCACGGCCATTGCCGAGGACGTGGGCGCCGGCGACGCCACCACTCTATCGGTCATTCCGAAGGACCTGCAAATCACCGCTCACATGGTGCCTCGCGAGAACTGTGTCTGCGCCGGGCTGCCCCTGGCCGAGACTCTCTTCGCGGAACTTGACCCCAGCATCAGCTTCGAATACGGCCTGCGCGAGGGGGAACGCTGCGTGAAGGGGCAGATCATGGCAACCATCAGCGGTGCTGCACGCTCCATTCTCACCGGCGAGCGCATCGCCCTCAACTTTGTGCAGCGCTACTGCGGCATCGCCACTTCCGCGCACAAGTACGTGGATGCTCTGGGGGACTCGAAAACCATCATCCTCGACACCCGCAAGACCACGCCGGGTCTGCGGGCTCTCGAGAAATACGCCGTCCGCATGGGCGGGGGGCAGAACCATCGCTTTGGACTCTACGATCGCGTCATGATCAAAGACAATCATCGCGAGCTTGCCAAACTCACCGGCCCCGATTCCATACAGCGCGCCGTCCAAGCGTGTCGCACGAGGTTTCCCGAGTTGGAGGTGGAGGTCGAGGCCGACACGCTGGAGGAAGTGGCCGCCGCTCTGGAGGCCAAGGCCGAATACATCCTGCTCGACAATATGACCAACGAGCAGATGAGCGAGGCCGTGGTGCTGACAGCGAAGCGCGCAAAGCTCGAAGCCAGTGGGGGCATCACGCTCGAGCGCATCCCGAGCCTAGCACGACTCGGGCTCGATTTTATTTCCGTGGGCGCTCTTACCCACTCCGTCCCCTCCATCGATATCGGGCTCGACGTGGTGTAGAGGGGCACAAATCGTGCCCCGCGCCAGCGGCGGCCACGGTTTCCGGGCACGGAGAGCCGGGCACCCCGCCCGGCGCGTGCCCGGAAACGATATCTGCCTGAGTCAAAGGAGCCTCGGGGAACCAAATCTCCTCCCAACTGTCGCAAGGACAATGAATAGAATGGTGAATCCACCAACTATGAGGACAAGATGGACGCTCTACTCTGCAAATGCGCAAACCGCAACCGCCTCTCTGACGCCCAGGTGGACCAGCTTGCCGCGACATTGGCGCAGCAGGGGTTGAACGTGCATGTGGTCGATGACCTTTGCGCGGCTCTGGAGAAACGCTCTCCCGCCGTCATGGAGATGCTCCGCGGCGACTCCATCTCCCTCGTGGCCGCCTGCCACCCCCGCGCCGTGCGCTGGCTCTGCGCCCAGGCCGACATCGATCTCACTCCCGAAGTACGCCTGGTGGATGCCCTTGCTATGGATGGGGAGAAAGCGGACGAGCCCTCGTCTTCCCCTGCGGTGCTCCCTGCCCCAAATCAAGACTCCTGGCATCCCGTCATCGACCGGGACCGCTGTGTCGATTGCGGAAAATGTCTCGATTTCTGTCTCTTCGATGTATACGAGCGCGCCGCGGACGGCACCGTGCGGGTTGCGAACCCCGCAAACTGCAAGAACAACTGCCCGGCCTGCGCCCGGATCTGCCCTCCCGTCGCCATCATCTTCCCAAAATGCCCCGACGAGGCGATCAATGGCGGCGAGCTGACAGACGAGCAGCTCAAAGCCGCCAACGTGCGTGTGGATCCGGCCATGTTCGGTCGCGGCGATGTCTATGCCGCCCTCATGGCCCGGCGCGGCAAGAAAAAGGGCGCCAAGAGCCTCTTCAAACCCGGCGTGCTGCCCGAGTCCGAGAAAAAGGACGAAAAAACGTGATCCTTCGCCTCGCCAAACGCATGCTCACAGAGCCATCCCCTCGCCTCGTCGCGCGGTTCGCCTACCAGTTTGGCTGGAAGGGGATGAGAGCCGTGCAGAGGTTCCAGAAAAGGATTCTCCAAGGCGATTCCTTTCCCGCTTTCATCTTCCTCTCCATCACCAATTCCTGCAATCTCAAGTGCCAGGGCTGCTGGGTCACGCCCAGCGATCCACCGACTCACATGCCCCTGGAGGTCATGGACCGCATCGTCAGCGAGTCGAAGAAAGAGGGCGCGTCCTTCTTCGGCCTCCTCGGGGGGGAGCCTCTGCTGCACCCGCAACTCTTCGATCTCATCGGGCGCCATCGCGATTGCTACTTCCAGGTTTTCACCAATGGCACCCTGCTGGACGGCGCCGCCGCGGCTGAGATGCGCCGCCTGGGCAACGTCACTCCCTTGGTCAGCATCGAGGGTCTGGAGGCAGTGAGCGACGAACGACGGGGTGGCACAGCGGTCTTCAGCAAGGCGCTTGACGCGCTCGAACACTGTCGTCGGGAGCGCCTCATCACCGGCGTGGCCACCAGCGTCTGCAAGAGCAATATGGCGGATCTCGCGAGCGATGAGTTCGCCCGACGCCTCATTGATCTTGGCGTGATGTATCTCTGGTACTATCTCTACCGGCCCGTGGGCCCCCGCCCCTGCCCCGAGCTGGCGCTTGATCCCGACGAGATCGTGGAATTACGACAATTTCTGGTGGATTTGCGGCTGCGCGTTCCGCTCGCGATCGTGGATGCCTACTGGGATGCCGAAGGGCAGGCCATGTGCCCTGCGGCGACGGGCATCAGCCACCACATCAGTCCCGGCGGAGACATCGAACCATGTCCCGTCATCCAGTTCGCCTGCGAGAATGTGCAGGACGGACCGTCCCTGCGCGAGCAGTTCGACCAGTCCCTTTTTCTAAGTGAATTCCGCCAGTTTGCCAGTCAGCGAACCCGCGGCTGCGTCATTATGGAGTGCCCTGACGAGTTGCGAGCGTTTGCAGATCGCCTGAAGGCGCGCGACAGTTCGGGCAGGGGTACAGCACGCGCCGAGCTTGACGCCATCCGGCCGCACTGCAGCCACCATGTTCCCGGGCGGGAAATCCCCGAGCGGCACTGGGCCTACCGTTTTGCCAAGAAGCACTGGTTCTTCGGATTTGGAGCCTATGGCTGATGGATGCGGACTCCGCACAAATGAACAGTTCGACGGACGGCTTCGGCGTGGGCATACCCCCCACCGTCGAACTCCGCGAGACACTGCGCCGCGCCGCGCGTGAATATGTGGCTGGCCATGCACTGGTCCCTCCCTTGTCCTACGATGAGGTGCGGCAACACGCCGCGCGGATTGCGGAAGCGCACAATGCTGCGGAGTTCGCGGATTTCCTGGCCGTGCTGGTCGGAGGGGAGTCTTGGCGAGAGACGATCGCCGCTCTTCCCTACGACCGCCGTGTGCTGCTCCTTCCGCAATGCCTGCGCTCCACCGCGCGCTGCCAGGCCGAGGTGGATGCCTTCGGGCTGGTCTGCGAGCAATGCGGGAATTGCGACCTGGGACGGCTTCAGTCCGAGGCGGAAGCGTTGGGCTACGTAGTGCTCATCGCCGAGGGAACCACGGTCGTCAGCAAGCTGCTGGAGCAGGGGCGCGTGGACGCGGTGATCGGCATCAGTTGTCTGGACGCGCTGGAACGCTCCTTTCCCCACCTGACCTCCTCCGCCATCCCCGGCATTGCCGTCCCTCTCCTGCAGGATGGCTGCAAGGACACAACGGTGGACACCGGCTGGGTGCTGGAGCTAATCCGCATGCGGTCTCAAGGAGGCGTTGGCGAACGCCTGCCGTTGGACGAGGTGAAGCACACGGTGAACACCTGGTTCGAGCACGATTCTCTGCGAGCGCTACTCGATCAGGGGGACACGTCCAGCGAGGCGCTGGCACTGGACTGGCTCGCCCTGGACGGCAAACGCTGGCGCCCCTTTCTCACCGCCTGCACATATCTCGCACTCACCCAAAAAGACCGGGAACTGCCAGAGGACGTGCGCCGGGCCGCCGTGGCCGTGGAGTGCTTCCACAAGGCCTCACTGGTCCACGACGACATTGAGGATGACGACGACGAACGCTACGGCGCGCCCACGCTGCATTGCCGCGAGGGGGTTCCTCTCGCGCTCAACACCGGCGACTTGCTGCTTGGAGAGGGCTACAGGCTACTCGCGAATGCAGAGGCGTCGAGCGGCATTCGGGCCGACACGCTGCGCATTGCCGCCGAGGGACACCGCACGCTCTGCCTGGGACAGGGGGAGGAACTGGCCTGGCTTCGCGATCCCGCGCCGCTTGGGGTAGAGGAAACACTACGCATCTTCCGGCGCAAGACGGCGCCTGCATTCGAGGTTGCGCTTCTGCTTGGGGCAACCTATGCAGGCGCGGACGCCGAGACCCGGCGCGTGCTCAGCGCCTACAGCGCCGCGCTCGGAGTCGCCTACCAGATCCGCGACGACCTGCACGATTTCCAGGTGGCGCAGGGGGATGTTGAGGCACGCCGTCCCTCGATCGTGCTGGCATTGGCCCATCAACATGCCAACGCCAGCACAAGTCAGCGCATTGCCGAGCTTTGGTGCGGCGAGGCCCGGAACACCGACGAGTTGCTCGAACTTGCGCTGGATGCGGGTGCCGTGGAGCGCACCAGCATGCTTCTCGAGCACCACCGAAACGAGGCTGTGCGCTCGCTCTGCAACTTGCGCAATTCGCAACTCAAGAGTCTGCTGCACCGAGTCATCACACGTATTCTCGATCGTGTGAACTGAGGAGCCCGACTTCCTCCTGACAAAGGGCGCATGTCAGTTCCGTAGGTCTTTTTTTCGCGTCGCCATTCCGAGGGATGGAACGGCGGGATCCGCGGATCGAGCTTGCGAGGTCCGCAGAAGCGACTTGAGAATGTGTTCCCGTCTCTTTCGGTTCACGATGCCGGCGACGATAACGGTTGACGATTCAGGAAGCCGGCTCCCAAATCGTGTTCCGTCATCGTCGCCGTCATCGTCTTCCGGTCTTCCTCCGGTCCGTTCATCATTCTTTCAGACATATTATCTCCTCTCCTCATGCCTGCCGGCTGGATCCGCAGGGGACGCATGTCAGTCCCGCAGGAGTCTTTTGCGAGTGTCGGGGATTCGGGATTTCATGATCGATCGTGCGGGAAGAGAAGATGCCATCGCCCATTGCGGTGGAGAGTGGCCAGGGCAAGAAACGCCTCGTCTCCCCCGAGGGACCAGAACTGACCGGTGAGTTTGAACCGGTTCTGATACTGCGAACAGGTCGATTCGATGGCGCCGGAAACGCATGGCTGCCCAAGCGCCTTCGCCGCCTTGTAGCCCATCCGGTCCTTGTGCTGGGTCAGATATCCGACTTCGCGAGTGACGGCGTCCCGCCTGCCTTCGTCGAACTCGTCGAGTCTGCGCTTCAGATCCTCGAGACTCTCGATCACATCCAAGGCTCCGTCTTTCCGGCGTTCAAGCCAGCTCAAGTAGGGGCGCAACCACTCCTCCGCCTCGGCCGTGCCCTTTCCGTGCAACTCGGCAGCCAGATCCCACAGGTGCTGCTTGACATGAAACAGATCGACCCGCTGCGCGGCTCCCTTGAACTGCCTCTCCGCCAGGTGCCAGATCCAGACGGCGCCATCTCCG
>JAGLDW010001026.1 GCA_023145395.1 Lentisphaeria bacterium
AACTTCGCCGCCGCTCTGGCATCCTCGGTTCATCTTGGCCAGAAAGTCGGCAGTTTCACCACGGCAACCACGTGGATGGCGTTGATGAAGCCGGAGAATCGCAAGGCGTTGAAATACCTGCAGGCGCTGGTTCAAATGAAGCTTCGCACCATGGACGAATTCGCCTATGGGGAGCGCTTGCGCGATCCGCTGGTCACGGGCTCGCCGAGCCATGAGATCACCCGGTACCAAAACAAGCCGGGTACGCGCTTCACCAAGCGCATGGAACCCGTAGTGCAAGCATCCTGCTGGCGCTCGCTGACCAGCTCCAAACGGACGGTGCTCGTGCTCTCGAACACAAGCGACCAGAATGTCTCGGTGAACATCCGCACGGACGAGATTCCCGTTGGCACAATGCTGACGGATCTACGGGGACGTGTCATTGCCTACGGTCCGGGCCTGTCTATCGTGCTCGAACCCTTTTCCTGGCGCACCTTGCGCACCAAAGCCAAGAAAGACGTGCAACCATGAGCAAAATCATCGCCAACAACACCCTCGAAGTGCGGCTGGATTCATACGGCAACGCGACCGTTCGACAGGCCTCATGCGATGCCGTCTGGAATCCTGACCAGTCGGAGTCCATTCCGGGCATCATCCACACGAAAGAGGGCGCCATCAACCTGAAGGAAGCGGGGCGCATCGACATCCGCAAACTGGATGCTGGATTCCATATTGTCTATGGCGACTTTGTTCGCAATGGACAATCAGTCGATGGATGCCTGGAGGCGACCATCCTGCTGGAGGGGCACGACGTCGTGTTCCGCATTGATCGGCTGGATTTGCCCTGCGATCTCATTTCAGTGGAGTATCCTTATCGGGCATTCGCGCTAAAGGCCGGCACACCGGATGGATACCTTGTGCTGCCATTCAGGGGAGGGTGCTTGGTTCCCACAGAAGACGTACTGCTCGATCCTGTGGCATTCTGGTTTGCCTGCGATCACTCCCGAGGCACGTTGGCGCGGGGTGGAGTGGTGCCGTCCGTCCCCGTCTTCGGCGCGCGCGATGCCCGGGCCGGGTATGTGGGAGTTCTGGAGACGCCCACGGACGTCACACTCAGCTACATGCTCAACTACGACGAGATTCTGCGTTTTGTGGGCAAAGGCGAGCGCTCGCCGTTTGACCGGCTGACCGTGGCTTGGCCGAACTGGCTCTGCCAGAAGGGGGAACTGGGCTACGCGCGTGCGGTTCGGTATACGTTCCAGGAGAACATGGACTACGTGCGAATGGCCAGACACTACCGTGAACATGCCCGCAAGACCGGCTTGCTAGTGACTCTGCGCGACAAGGAAAAGGCTCGTCCACAACTGGGGCTCATCGAGGGCGCGCCCTACGTGGCCTACTACGCGGGCTATCCCCACGTGGCACCGCCGCATCCGCTCTTCCCATACAAGTACTCCGATCT
>JAGLDW010001027.1 GCA_023145395.1 Lentisphaeria bacterium
GACATGGGCTATCTCTTCACGTTCTACAACGATGTCAGCGCGCTGCTGGAGGAGTCGGATTCAGACACTTGGGACAGAAAATATTTCATCGAGGAACGCGACGGGCAACTGGCCGACTATCGCTGGGGCCGAAGCTGTTCGTCTTGGTACGTGGATTTCGCGAAAGAGATGTTTCCCACGCTGATTGAGGAGATGGGAATCCAGGCGTCCTACATCGACTGCATCTGCGGCGCCAATCTGAAGGAGTGCTACAGCGACGAACATCCCATGGACAAGCGCGGGGATGCGGCGAACCGAATCGAGTTGTTCAAGTATCTCCACGATCTGGGTCTCATCTACGGCAGCGAGCACCTGGCTTGGTGGGCCGTGCCGCATGTTGAATACGCAAATGACGTGGGCATGCTTCCGAGTTCAAACGCCCTGTTGTCGCTCCACCCGATTCCGCTGTTTCATCTGGCTTTCCACGATTGCGTCATCCCCTACTGCGCGCCCGGTGACGACTACGGCGCAGCCAGCGGCTGGGAACTCTCCACGAAAATCCTCCGCGACGTGCTCTACGGCGTGCCGTCCATGTTTTTCATCAACTTGAGTGATGCCGAAAAATGGCGACCCGTCATCCGCGACACCCATCAAGCCATGTATCCTGTGCTGAAGCACACCGCCTTTGCCGAGATGACCGGCCACAGCCGCAGCGCCGATGGCAAATACCAGGAGAGCTTTTTCGGCGAAGACCACATCCGCGTCAACTTCGACATCCAGGAGCGCAACGGCCTGCCCCCGCGCTCCTATGTCGCGGAATGCGACGGCAAAACCATTCGCGCCCAATTCTCGACGAAAACGAATGTCAGCGTGTCGTGATGAAGGGGGCACTGGCATGAAACTCGACAAGCTCACCATGAACGTGCGGGAACAGGCCTGCATAGCCGCGTGGCTGCCGGTGCTGGCCGTCATGATCGGCGCGCTTGGGCTCTCTGCGGCTGATCCGCGGCCGAATATGCTGGCCAACGCGAGCTTTGAACTGGGGGATTCCCCACGCAAATTGCCCGGCTGGTCCTGCAATCCACGCGGCGCCGCGCACGCTGCGACTGACACGATTGCCAAAGACGGCGAGCGCTCGTTGCGCCTTGAGCTGTCTGCGGTCAAAGACCTGGTCCTGGTGCAGAGTCGACGCATGGCGGTGCAGGCCGGCACGACCTATCGATTCTCCTGCTGGGTCCGCAATCATGGCAGCCGGGTCTGGTTTCGGCGAAATCTGCATGGCGCCGACGGCAGGATGATCAGCAAGCGCTTCAAGTCGATCATCGTGTCGAATGAGCATCACGACTGGAAGCGGTACGAGGCCAAGATCCGGGTGTTGACTGGCGAACAGGCGCTGAGCATCACCGCGTTCTGCGGGGGAAGGCCGGGAACGATCTGGCTCGACAAGACGCGGCTGAGCCCGGTGACCACACGGCCCGGTGAGGAAGTGCAATTTCGCCTGGTGCCCGGCTACGACATGGACGACAACCTGTTCCATCTGCCCCTCGGAAGTCCACAGATCCTGATGTTTGCGGTCAGCAACGAATCCCAGTACCAGGCCACAGCGCCACGCATACTCGTGGATCTGCCGCCAGGCATCGAGATGCTCGGTTCCCTGTATGATGCAACCGAACATGCGCCAGCCCGGACTATCCACGTCGCCGGCAAGAGCTACACCCGCCATGACTACACCATGGGGCTCGCCAAAGCCACGCTGCGCAGTGTGGACTTCTCGCGGACCAGCTATGGCGCCATGCAACTCGTGCTGAGGGCGACCGGAACCGCTCCCGCCAACCAGATTCTGGAGGGCAAGATCCGCTTTGTCGATGGCGACCTGGAGTGTCGGCCCTGTTCGTTCAAACTCATGGTGACCTCGGCAGTGCCCAAGGCGCGTGCCCCAAGACGCTTCCGGATTGGCGCGGACGTGGTGGCTGGTCTGGATTTCTACGAGCCCGCTCTCACCCCCTGGGCGGATTTCTACAAGCAATGCGGCTTCAACGAGATCTATGTGCCGCGCGTTTTGCAGGTCGGCAGCACACGCCGGGAGTTCATGGCGCGGGATTCCGCACCCATCGTGCAGGCTCTCAAGAAACGCGATGTTTCCGTGGTCATGGTCAGTGACCAGCTTGCCAACGGGTACCGGGTTCGCTACACCGGCCTGGAAGGCAGCGTGCCGGCTTCCGCGCGCATTCTGCGGGCGGATGGCACGGTTACGCCCAACACCTTTGATCCCGCCTATATCCGCCGGCGAGGCGAATGGTATGTCCGGTCCGTGCACGCCGCGCTGGATAGTCTGGTTGAGCGGGGCGCGGATCATCTCTGGTGCAACTGGGAGCCCTATATGTACAAGCTTGCGAAGGGCAGTTTCACCGACCTCTCCCTACAGGATTTTGCGGAGTTCGCCAAACTCTCCCTTGAGACTGTGCAGGAGCTTGGTCCCAAGGGCATCCTAGCGGAGCATTCTGCCACGCTGATGCGATTTCAGAACTGGCAGTATGTCCAGGCCATGGCGGTGCTGCATGAACTCGTCCGCGAATATGGCAGGAAACGGGGTCGGAAGATTGAGCTCATTCTCTGCACGGGCCCCGATCTGCTGGCCGAGACAGGCGAGAACACGTACTTCTCCTGCTTTGGTGGTGCCGGTCCGCTGAAGGTTTTCGAAGTCCCGTCCTCTTGGAAATATGTGCGCTTTGATTGCCGGGAACTCAAGGATCCGAGAAAGCGGCGGTTGATTGAATTGGGCTGGCGACGGGATACGAACCGACACTATGGATGGAAACCAGAATCCCATCGCGAGACGCTGGATACGGTCGAGAAGATCACCCGCTTTATTCGTGTTGTCACCGCCTGCGAGAAGCTCCCCAAAAAGCCCTATATCCACCTGCCGCAGAACAAGCAATCCGGCACCTGGGTTGTCTGGCCAAAGGCCATCGAGCTGCAGATGCTCGCCGCCTTCATCGGCGGCGCGGACGGCCTGAATCTCTACTTTTTCCCGCAGGGCTACGATGGGCGCTACTGGAAGAGTGCGACCGCCGCCAACGACCAGATCGCACTCTACGAGGACTACCTGCTGGATGGCGCCAGGCTGGAACAGGGCTTCTCTCTCACCCCACGCACGGCACGTCTGCAACACAAGGACTATGAGAAGAACCTGACCTGGCGTGCCTTCAAACACGAGGGAAAGACTCTGCTCGCGCTCTGCAATTTCGACCCGGTAGATCCTGCGGTCTTTGACCTCTCCTGCACTGGCTTGGCAAAGGGCACCTACGCGCTGCATGATCCCTGGCGTCGGGAGGTCCTCTGCCGGAGCAAGAACCAGGGCTTCTCCACCGGCGATCTGGAGAAACTCACGCTGGAGCTTGCGCCCATGACCATCCGCTTCTTCCTGCTGGAGCCCTGGCGGCCGGGACGCGACTATGGCAGAGCCGTGTCCCTCTCCGACCTCAAGGCGAAAGCGGAGGAGAAAATCCCGGCGCTGAATCAAAGTTTCGCCGCAATTCTGGTCGAGATCGATGAGCTTCTGAAGGCGATGGCAGTGTCAAGAGTCTTGTGAAAAGCGATGGAAACGGGGAACACTATGTCGCCGGACGGGGTGAAATCGGCGACTACCTGCGGTCGAATGTCAAAATCTAGCGCCTTCAACTGCACCTTCGGATCGGGTAGGACTCGCCCACTCTTGCTGTATGTTATATTGTGATGCAATCACTGTGAAATCAAAATGTGAGTAACGATGAAAGGATGGATGGCATGAGAAGTTCCATGCGTATTGCCAGTGTCTCCCTAGTCTGCATTCTTGTTGTCTGCGGGCAGGTTGTGTGTGGTGGAGACACCGCCGCATTGATGAAGACCGCAACCGAAGGCAAGGGCGTGGCCAGACGTCGCGCCGCGCGTAAGATCATTGCCATGGGGGCGGTGGCCAAGGCGGAAATCATAACCTTGACGGAGGCGGACGACATCGTTATCAAGCGTGCCGCCCTGCGTCGTGTAGTGGATATTTTCGGGCCTGGTGCGCTGCCCGCATTGAAGCGTGCTCTCGCGGATTCCAGTGCGCTCGTGCGACTGGTGGCGGCGGAGGAGCTGGTGAACGCGAAGCCCCGGTCGAAAGCGGTGCGCGGTCTTCTCATGGCAGCGACGAAGGACAAGGACTTGGCTGTGCGCCAGGTTGCGGCTAGTGCGTTCTGGTCCTTCCACCGCGATGTCGTTCCCTTGCGCAAGCGGGCCGATTGGGATCATGCCATTGAGGTCGTCGCCCGCAAGCCGCTACCCGTCACTGGGTGGATGTTCCGCACGGATCCCGGGCAGCTCGGGCACGTTGATGGCTGGTTCGGACCCCGCCTGGACGAGACTAGGTGGCATGCCATCGAGGTCGGAAAGTTCTGGCACGATGCGCTACCGAAGAAGGTGGGACACTTCGAAGGCATCGGCTGGTACAGAACCACCGTCCTGTTTCCGGAGAAGCCCGCCGGGGAGTTCCACCAAGTTGTGCTGCATTTCGAGGCGAACGACGAATCCACATGGGTCTGGCTGAATGGCACCTATGCCGGTCAGCACGATATCGGGCCGAGCGGCTGGCGGACGCCCTGCGACATCGAGATCGGCCCTTTTGTGAAATGGGGACAGCCCAACCAGATCACAGTCCGGATCCTCAACACGGCTGGCGCGGGGGGCATCTGGAAGCCCGCCGAGTTCCAGGTTCTGAAATGAACAACGGACTTCCATTGCCCAACGATAGGGGAAGATCATGAGACGAGCGACAAGGATCGAGCGGATGATGCTGGCCTGCATGGTGCTTGGGCTGTCGGTGGGCCTGGCGCGTGCCGCGGAGCGTCCGTGGGAGAAGCTCTACACGGGTGCGGACGCGGTGGGTGACAAGGTTGTGGCGCTGTGGCAATTCCAGCCTGGTGCCGAACTCGAGGATCGGAAGGGACAGGCAGCGCTGACACTCCGGGGCAAGGCGCGCATCCTCAAGGACGAACGGTTTGGGGGCGCTTTGGAATCCTTCTGCTCCGGCAAGGATTTCGACAAGCCTCATGGCGCCTCGACCCAGTGGAAACTCGACCTCACGCCCACTGGCGCTCTGACGCTGGAGGCCTGGGTCAAGCTGAAAGCGGATCCCAGCGATCCCAAATGGCGGTCGGGCTACATCATCGACAAAATGTACGTGCCCAACACGCACGAGAGCTCCAAGTACAACAAGGACTACTTCTTCCGCATCAACCGGGTTGCCAGCGGTAAGACATGCGTGCTTCACGCGGGAATTGGTCTCGGTGCCGAGGTGATCACGTTCCAGTCCCAATCCATTCCGGCCACGCCCGGCATCTGGCGGCATCTGGCGTTCACCTACGATGGCAAGGGCACGGGCATGTTCTTCGTGGATGGAGATTTTGTGGGGCGCAAGGACTACCCGGGCAAGGG
>JAGLDW010001028.1 GCA_023145395.1 Lentisphaeria bacterium
CATCTGCTAAAACACGAAACGAGGCTAAAGGCACGCGGGCAATGCAAGTACACTCGCACTCGCAAATCAACAGGGAATGTTCCTCCATATCCTGGCCAGCATCATTGGTTGGAACTGGATAATAATCCGGGGGACGATTACTTGATGTCTTTTGGGCAACCAAAAATAATCTATCAGGACATCGCTCAGAAGATGCCTTTCTATTTGGATTCATGTGACCATTTTTATTTCAATAACACCTGCTGGATGATGTGTACATCATCAGAGTCTCTCTGCCATTTGACCGCAGTCCTCAATTCCTCTCTGTTCAGGTGTTGTTTTAGGGATAACTTCCCTGAGTACTCTGGGAATGCCTACCGTCTGTTTTCGATTTTCTTTTACAGAATCCCCATCAAGAAACCGACGGAATCCGAAGCCACTCTCTTCGCCGCACTCGTTCCTCTCATCCAACTCGCCAAGACCGGGAAAGATTCCCCATCTGACGCCTCCGCCCAATTCCTCGAAGACCTCATCGACGCCTGCGTAATGGAGTGCTACTTCCGCGAGCACATGGCCGAGCGCGATCTGCTTTTCCATGACGACCTCGCCCCGCATCTCGCCTCCTACGACCCCGAGGCCAGCGAAACCCAGCAACGCGACTTCCTCGAACACCTCCACCACCAATGTCATTAAGTTAGCGATAACACGTTGAACCACACGATGTTGCAGTGTATATTGTAGCGTACGGGCCGAGCGTGTGCCCGAGTTGTAACACAAATCACAAGAAAAAGGTGGAAAAAGTGAAGAAAACACGGAAAAAGAACAAGAAACGACTTGATACGACACTCATGGCGGAATGAAAATTCCTGCCTGGTCGCAGCCATCTCCTCCAAACTCCACTCGGAGCCGTTCAAGGCCCGCCACAGGTCGAACCCCAAGCATTTCAGCCGCGATCGCACGCTGACCTTCCCTCTCCTTTGCGCCACCCTCATGCGCCTGCCACAGAGCTCGATCAAGCACGAACTCGATGACCTGTCCGAAACCATCGCCCCCAGCATCGACTTCGAGCGCCCCACCACTTCGGCATTCTCGCAGGCCCGCTCCCATCTTCTTCCCACCGCATTCGTCGAGCTTGCCGACATGGCTCGCGAGCATGTGTACAACGATCACGACAGCGATCGTCTGACCTTCTGGAACGATCTCCGCCTGGTCGCCATCGACGGATCCACCATCCGGCTCCCCGAGAGTGACAGCGTCCGGCTCGAGTTCAACGTCGATGGGGACAAGCCCCCCCTGGCCAGAATCTCGCAATGCCACGACGTGCTCAACAACATCATCGTGGACGCCGCAATCGGGCCGCTGAGCACGGGAGAGCGGGAGATGGCCATCGACCACATCCTGTGTCTTGCTCCGGGCGATCTGCTGCTGGTGGACCGCGGATACGCTGCGCACTGGTTCTTTCTGCTGGCGGAACTCTGCGGCATCGAGCTGTGCGCGCGTGTTCCGGCGGACCACTGCCTGGCGGTCCGCGAGTTCGCCGCCTCCGAATGCGACATGGCGACGATCACCCTGGCGCCGACCGACCTGTCGGGCGAACGCATCGGCGATCTTGAAGCCCAGACCAGAGTGTCGCTGGACTGCGTTCCGATCCAGCTGAAGGCTGTGAGGATCGAGTTGGAAAGCGGCGAGATCGAGATCCTCCTCACCTCTCTCGTCCAGCCGGATCTTACCATCGACGACTTCTCCCACCTCTACTCCCTGCGCTGGGGGGTCGAGACCATCTACCGCCAGGAGAAACTACCCGCCGAGATGGAGAACTTCACGGGGAAGACCGCCCTTGCGGTTCGCCAGGAGTACTTCGCCACCGTCTTCGCCTGCACCCTCGGCGCGGCGCTCGCCCTTCCAGCCACCGAGATCGTGGAGCGCGAGACGGCCCATCGCGCGCTTTCCTATCAGATAAATTTCAAAAGCGTCCTATGCGCCTTCAGACGCCAACTCGCCCGGTGGCTCTGGAATATCCATCCGTTGCGAGCCATGCAAAGGTTCCTGAGGCTGGCGGCCGACGAGCCAGTGCCAGTGCGCCCCGGACGATCCTACCCGAGAAAGCCCAAGGTGAAACCCCCACGCTACTCCTTTTCCTACAAGGGAATCATCTGAGCAGCCCAGGCTTACGCCGCTTCGCGCATTCCGCAAGGACTCGCAGAAACCGCTCGGGACGCGGAGGGTTGTTTGTGTCCGGATTGGGCCGGGAAGACACTTCCCGAGTGGATTTCAGACGGAAAGCCGACACAAAATGCCCAGTCGGTTCCCGCAGATGCATCGGGGTGGGCATTGCTGCCAGGAAATCTTGCACGGTTGCTCTTGCCAGCACCGCTGCAGATCCCTAACTTAATGACATTGGTCGAGGGGCGCCCCTGAACTATCTGCTAGCCAAGCTTGCGTGGAACCCGGATGCCGACATCGAGGCGCTGTTCGACGAGTACTGCGCCAAGGCCT